>JBKPCW010000232.1:0-6751 GCA_046727555.1 Candidatus Dormiibacterota bacterium
GCATCGGGGCCTTCGACGACATGACCGCTGGCGCGGTGGCGTTCCACACCAAGGGTCGCCTGAACCCGCTCTACGCGCCCACGATCATCCCCAACATGGCCGGGGCGTCGGTGGCGATGCAGTACCACCTGCGCGGCCCCAACACCACCGTGACCACGGCCTGCGCCGCGTCCACGCAGACGCTGGGCGAGGCGACGCGCATCATCCAGCGCGGGGATGCGGACGTGATGCTGGCCGGTGGCACGGAGGCGTCGCTGTGCGAGGTCGGGATCGCGTCCTTCAACGCCATCCGCGCGCTGTCCACGCGCAACGAGGCGCCGGAGAAGGCGAGCCGTCCGTTCGACCGTGACCGTGACGGGTTCGTCCCCGCCGAGGGCGCCGGGACGCTGATCCTGGAGTCGCAGGAGCATGCGGTGGCGCGCGGCGCGCGCATCTACGGGGAGGTCCTCGGCTACGCGACCACCAACGACGCCTACCACCAGGTGGCTCCCGACGAGACCGGCGAGGCGCCGGCGAAGGCGGTGACGCTCGCCCTCGAGGACGCGGGCCTGGAGCCCTCGGACATCGACTATGTCAACGCGCACGGCACCTCGACGCAGCTCAACGACGCGGGCGAGACGCGTGCGTTGAAGCTCGCTCTCGGCCGGCACGCCTACAAGGTGGCGATCAGCAGCACCAAGTCGATGATCGGCCACCTGCTCGGGGCGGCCGGAGCGGTGGAGGCGATCGCGACCCTGCTCACCATCAACCGCGGCATCATCCACCCGACCATCAACTACGAGAACCCCGACCCCGTGTGCGACCTCGATTACGTGCCGAACACCGCACGGCGCAAGGACGTGCGGATCGCCATCTCCAACGGCTTCGGCTTCGGCGGGCACAACGCGGTCGTGGTCCTGGGTCGCTTTGAGGAGTAACCGCATTGGCTGACCAGACCAGGGGCACCGTGCTGACTCGCAGCCTCCAGGAGGAGATGCAGACCTCCTACATGGAGTACGCGATGTCCGTCATCATCAGCCGGGCTCTGCCCGAGGTGCGTGACGGGCTGAAGCCGGTGCAGCGCCGAATCCTCTACGCGATGCAGCGGGCGGGGGCGACCAACGCGGCCCGCACCAAGAAGTCGGCCGCATTCGTCGGCGACGTCCTCAAGCTGTACCACCCGCACGGGGACACGGCGGTCTACGACGCGCTGGTGCGCATGGCGCAGCCGTTCTCGCTCCGGTACCCCCTGATCGAGGGCCAGGGCAACTTCGGGAGCGTCGACGGCGACCCGCCGGCGGCCCTGCGCTACACGGAGGCGAAGCTCGCGGCCATCACCGCCGAGCTGATGGCTGACATCGAGAAGCAGACCGTCGACATGACGCCTAACTACGACAACTCTGAGGAGGAGCCGACGGTCCTGCCGGCGCGCGTGCCCAACCTCCTCATCAACGGCGCGTCCGGGATCGCGGTCGGCATGACGACGAACATCCCTCCGCACAACCTGCGGGAGGTCACGGCCGGGGTCAAGCACCTGGTCGACAACCCCGAGGCGACCGCCGAGGACCTGCTGGGCTTCATCAAGGGTCCCGACTTTCCGACCGGCGGCCTGGTCATGGGCACCGCGGGCATCAAGGCCGCGTACTCGACAGGCCATGGCCGGATCATCGTCCGCGCGCGGCACACGTTCGAGCAGGCGCCCAACGGTCGCGAGCGCATCATCATCGACGAGCTGCCTTACGCCGTGAACAAGGCGGCGCTGGTGGCCAAGATCGCGGAGCTCGTTTCGGAGCGAAAGCTCGAGGGAATCGCCGACCTGCGCGACGAGTCGGACCGGCAGGGCATGCGCATCGTGATCGAGCTGAAACGCGAGGCCCAGGTCTTCACGGTCTTGAACAACCTGTACAAGCACACCCAGCTGCAGACGACGTTCGGCGCGATCATGCTGGCGATCGTCGACGGCAGACCGGTCGTGCTGAGCCTCAAGCAGGCGCTGCAGCTCTTCATCGACCACCGCCGCACCGTCATCCTGCGGCGCACGCGATTCGACCTCGAGAAGGCGCAGGAGCGCGCCCACATCCTCGAGGGACTCAAGATCTGCCTCGACCACCTCGACGAGGTGATCAAGACGATCCGCGCCGCTTCGGACCAGGACGTCGCCGCCACCCAGCTGCAGACGAAGTTCGGCCTGAGCGAACGCCAGGCCAAGGCGGTTTTGGCGCTCACCCTGGGCCGACTAACGCGCCTCGAGCGCGGAAAGATCGACGAGGAGTACGAGCAGGTGATCAGGACGATCGCCTACCTCGAGTCGATCCTGGCCAGCGAGCGCAAGGTTCGCGAGCTGATCAAGGAAGAGATGGACGACGTCGTCAAGAAGTACGGCGACGACCGCCGGACCGAGATCACCGACCACGAGGCGACGGAGCTTTCGGCCGAGGACCTGGTGCCGAAGGAAGAGGTGGTGGTCACGCTGACGCACCGGGGCTACGCGAAGCGGCAGCCGCTGCGCGTCTTCCGCGCCCAGAAGCGGGGCGGCGTCGGTCTCAAGGGGGCGAAGCCAACCGCCGGGTCGGACGCGCCCAGCGGCACCCGCGAGGAGGACTACGCGCTGCATCTGCTCACGACGCACACCCACGCGTCGATGCTCTTCTTCACGCAGAGCGGCCGCGTCTTCCAGCTGCGCGTGCACGAGGTGCCGGAGCGCGACCGCACGGCCAAGGGCATGCCGATCAACAACCTGATCGACATCGGGTCGAACGAGCGCATCACCGCGGTCTTCGTGCGCCCCGAGAGCGAGAGCGAAGCCCACTACATGCTCATGGTCACCAAGAACGGATCCATAAAGAAGACGGCGTTGGCCGAGTACGCGAACGTCCGCCGCAACGGCCTGATCGCGATCAACCTGCAAGAAGGCGACGAGCTCGACTGGGTCACGCCCACGAGCGGCAACGACGAGGTGATAATCGCCACCGAGTTGGGCAAGGCGATCCGCTTCAGCGAGAAGGAGGTCCGGGCGATGGGCCGCGACACGCAGGGCGTGATCGGCATGAAGCTCGGCAAGGGCGACAAGGTCGCGGGCATGGCGACGGTGGTCGAGGGCGGAGACCTGCTCGTGATCACGCAGCGCGGCTACGGCAAGCGCACGCCGCTGTCCGAGTACCCGATCAAGCATCGAGCCGGCCAGGGTGTGTTCACGCTGAAGGTCACGGAACGCGTGGGCAAGCTTGCGGCCGTGCGCGTCGTCAGCGACCCGGAAGAGGAGATCCTCGTCATCAGCGCGAGCGGGATGGTGCTGCGCACCTCGGTGGGTGCGATCTCGCAGATCGGGAGGCAAACGCAGGGTGTGATCGTGATGCGGCTTGCGCCGGACGACCAGGTGGTCGCCATCGCCCCGGTGGCCGCGATCGAGGAAGGCGACGGCAAGGAGTGAGGGGCCTGGACCTCGGCCTGGTGGGGATCTGGCTCTTGATCTTGAGCGTCGTGGCCATCGCCCTCGAGGGCGCGTTGGCGGCGGTGTGGAGCCTGAGGCTCACGCGTAAAGCGCGCGCGCTGAGCGAGCGGCTGGCCGAGGAACGCGGCCGGTTGCAGTCCGACGTCGAAAGGTTGCGGCTCGCGCTCGCCGAGATGGAGGTGCTGTGGCAGCCTTACGGACGCCTGCTGCGCTGGCTCCGCCATCCGATCACGATCGCGCTGCTCCAGTCGTACGCGCGGCGAAGGGCGGCGGCCCGTTGACCAAGGCCAAAGCGCGAGTCGAGTCGGGGCACGAGACCTTCGCCCAGCAGGCGGTCGAAGACGCGGTGGGCCGCGAGCGCGCTCGGATCGCGCGTGAGCTGCACGACGGCGTGGCCTCCGACCTGGCGGGCGCGATCTCTCTTTTCAAGGTGTACCTGGAGAAGACGAGGGGCCAGGCGGACGAGACTCTGACCGACATCTACGGCATCCTCGAGCGGTCGCTGAAGCACGTGCGCGCGTCGCTGGCGGATCTCCGGCCGGCGGCGATCGGCGCGGATGGCCTGCTGAGTGACGTCCGCCGCCAGGCCGAGGAGTTCGCGCGCCTCTACGGGATTCGCGTCGAGGTGTCGAGCAACGGAACGGAGGACATGCTCTTACCACACCATCGCGAGGTTGTGGCGCAGGTCGTCCGCGAGGCTCTCACCAACGTCCGCCGCCACTCCAAGTCGACCATCTGCAGGGTCAAGCTTGGCTTTGCGGCCCGACCTTTTCTGATCGAGGTCTCGGACGAAGGGCGAGGCTTCGCCGCCGGCGGGACCGCCGGATATGGCCTCGTCGGCATGCGCGAGAGGGCCGCCGGCATCGGCGGCCGGCTCGAGGTCGTCAGCACCGAGGGTCGCGGCACCACCGTCTTCCTCTTCGGTCCGAACTAGCCCTACCACGACATCCGCCTGACCTGGATCGGCGGCAGCGCCAGCTCGTCGGGTCTCACGGTGCTCAGCCTGCGGGCGACCTTGTCGGTGAGCGACCTCGTCTTTCTCTCGTCGGCGTTCATCGCCCGAGCTATCTCCTGGTGCGAGAAACCATGGCTGAGCAGCTGCCCGATGACGAGCTCCGTCTCGTTGAGCCTGCCCAGTGGCGCTCGCAACGCCGCCACCATGGGCGCGAGGGTAACGCCGAGTGTGTGTGCGTAAGCGACGTCCTCCTCCGAGTACCAGTGGTCGGTGCGTGAGCCCAGGATGAGAAGGCCGACGGGGCGCTGACCGATCTGCGCGACCGGCGTGTAGAGCAGTGCCGGCCAGTCGAGCTCCCAGTCGTAGTCGTTCTCGGAGATGTTGCTCTCGACCACCGCGTTGACGACCATCGGCCGGCGCTCGAACAGCGCCTTGCGCGAGAGGGGCATCAATGGATGGCGCTGCATGAAGCGGCGCGAGATCTCCGAGGACACGATCGGCTGCATGCAGCCTCCGCGCAGGAAGCCCAGGACCCAGCGGTCGTGATGGAGGGTTTCGAGGGCCAGTTCCAGCCGGCGCCTGGCTTCTTGGAGGTCTGGAAGCTGGCCCATGACGGGAGGTTATTCGCGTCCGGGGATCCCGACCTCACCGCCGGTTCAGCGTTTCCTCAAGAAACCTTGAACCTGTTACTTTGCGAGCGGGGTTTTGGAGGCGTGACCGCGAGGTTGCTCGTCGTCGACGACGAACCTCGGACGGCGGAGCTGACCGCCGAGGTGCTGCGCCGCGCGGGTTACGCGGTCGAGGTGGCCGGCAGTGGAACGGAGGCGCTCGAGCGCGTGCGGTCGGGCAGCCCGGACCTGATGCTGCTCGATTACGAGATGCCCGACATGGAGGCGCCGGAGGTGCTCGACTCGCTGCGTTCCGGCGCTGAACGGATCCCGTTTCCGGTGATCATCCTGACGGGCGCGCGCCATTCGCCGGCGGACCAGGTGGTCGGCATCGAGCGCGGCGCGACCGACTTCATCGTCAAGGGGACCGACCGGCAGGTGATGCTGGCGCGGGTGCGCGGGGCGCTGCGCGAGAGGTCCGCCCGGCCCGGCGCCGTGGTGCGCGGTCGCCTGCACGTGGACGCGTCGCGAGGCGAGGCGCGGCTGGGCGACCGGCCGCTCAAGCTGGAGCGGCGGCCTCTACTGATGCTTCAGCTCCTGGCTCTGCGGTCGGGTGAGGTGATCTCGCGCGCGGAGCTGCTCGAGAAGGTGTGGGGCAGCTCGTACACCGGCTTCGAGCACAGCCTGGAGCAGGCGGTGCACCAGGTCCGGCGCCAGCTCGGAGAGCCGGGCTGGATCGTGACGGTCCGTGGGATCGGCTACCGGTTCGTCGTCGTCGTCGGCTGAGCTGGCGGCGGGGCTGCACCGCCTGCGGTCAACGCTGGCGCGGGTGCGCGCCGAGTTGGAGATGGCGTCGGCGGACCAGGCGGCGCCGCCAGTCGACGCGTTGCTTCGCGATCTGGGTGAGGCGTTGGAGATCCTTGGCAACGTCGAAGCGGCCGCACTGGGCGTCGTGCGCGTGCTGGTGATTGACGATGACGAGCGACTTGGAGAGCTGACGGCGCGCGGCTTGCGGCGGCTCGGCTACGAGGCCGAGGCTGCAGCGCGCCCGCGCGCGTTGCGCGCAGGCGAGGTCGCCGTATTCGACCGAAGCGTGTTGTTCTCGCTGAGCGCGGAGGAGCGGGCTTCACTGCGCGCGGCGCGGCCGATCGTGGTCACCGGCGCCGTCGACGCCGGCTCGCGTGCCGCGGCCGCGCACCTGGACGCGAGCGATTACCTGGTGAAGCCTGTCGAGATGGAGGAGCTGGCCGCGGCGATCAACCGGCGAAAGGCGGAAGGACAACGGTGAAGACGGCGCCCCCTAAGATTCCCCCCAAACCGAACAGGAGGTGGCCCTGGTGAACAACCGCCAGGTCGTCGAGCGCTACGTCGAGGCTTTGATCGGTCACGACCTCGACCTCCAAGCACAGGTTTGCGCGGAGGACATGGTGGCTGAGTATCCCCAATCGGGCGAGCGCATTCGTGGATGGGTCAATATCCGAGCCGTCGCCGAGAACTACCCGGGCGGTTTGCCAAGAAACGTGGCTGGCAAGGTGCACGGCAGCGAGGACAAATGGATTCTCGGGCCGAGCTTCAACGTTCTACGGATTGAAGGGACCGGCGACCGCTACACGCTTGTAGGTTCAGCCACGTACCCCGATGGCAAGACCTGGCAGGTGATGTCTCTCATCGAATTGCGGTCGGGCAAGATCGCCAAGACGACTGACGTCTTTGGAGCCCCCTTCGACCCTCCGGCATGGCGGGCGAAGTGGGTGGAGC
>JBKPCW010000233.1:0-5504 GCA_046727555.1 Candidatus Dormiibacterota bacterium
GACTCCTCGTACTCGGCCAGCTCGCGCATCATCGCGGCGAACGGCTTCGGCTCCAGCGCCGCCACCTTGCCCCGGTACGTAGCCTCGAAGCCCTGGGCGCGTTCGAGCTCGCGCGCGAGCGTCTCCTCGATGCGTGGGTCCTCGGGGCCGGTGTAGAGGTCGCTCAGGTCCCAGCGGACCGTCTCGGCGCCTGTTTTCATGACTGCCTGGGCCATCGAGCTCAGGATATCCGCTGGCGCATCTCCCGCACCCTTTGCGGCGTGGGCCAGCGCCCGGCGTAAACGCCTTCGTTCACGGCCGCCGTGACCTCCTCGAGCGCAGGCGACCGCATCGACCGCTGATACTCGAGCGTGGTCTCCGGTGGAGCCCGGCGGCGGCCTAGCCTGCGCTGCCACCGTTCGTACAGCCGGAGCAGCTCCGACTCGCCCGGCTGCGGCTTGCCTAGGGGCCTGCGCCACGTTCGCCGCCGCAGCCAGGCGTACGCGAGAACGAACAGCAGTCCCACCGCAAGCCCGAACGGGAGCACGCCCAGGAGACCAAGCGACCCGAGCGCCGCGACTGGCGCCCCGATCTCGAGGTGCGGTATGAGCCGCGCCACGCCACCGGCCGCCCAGTGGCTGGGGAAGCGAGTTGCCGCCAGCGGGTCGGCGCCAGGCGTGGGGTCGAGGGGCACCCAACCGTGGCCGGGGAACCAGACCTCGACCCAGGCGTGGGCGTCGTGCTCGCGGACGATCGCCTGGTTCAAGACCGGGTCGTAGTCCCCCGTCGCGTAACCGGTCGCGAGCCGCGCCGGAATCCCCAGGCTGCGAATCAAGAGCGTCGCGGCGGTGGCGAACTGCTCGCAGTACCCGGTCTTGACGTCGAAGAGAAACCAGTCGACCGGGTCGCGGCCTGACGGCACCGGCGGCAGGTCGAGCGTGTAGCGGAAGTTGCGCTGCAGATACCTGGTCACGGCCATCACCTGGTCGTACTCGGTCGCGGAGCCCTCCACGACGTTGAGGGCCAGGGCTTCGGCGCGCGCGGACAGAGGGCCGGTGTCCGTGTAGATGTCGTAGTGGTCTGGATACGACTCGATGTACTCCTGGCCGAAAGGATCGGCCGCGCGCAGGACCGCCGGGCTCAGGTTCGGCAGGTAGGACACGACCGAGTAGGTCTGGCCGGGACGCAGAAAGTCGGGTGTGTGGAAGGTGCCGTACGGGTCCTGGCGAAGCGCGGCGACCGGGACGTAAAGCTGGGCGACGGGATAGGCGGCGTTGATCACGCCGGGAAGCGGTCGCAGCACGCGTACCGTCTGCACGAAGGTGCCGAGGTTGTTCGCGGGCGGGGCCGGGAGGAATCGCGACGGGACGTACGGCTGCATCTCCCGGTAGCCGCGCAGCGATGCGGTCCACGCGCCGTTGCGGTAGGTATCGAACACGAGCCCGCGCCAGTACGCCGGCGCGCCTGTCCGCACGTACATCACCGCCGAGTCGCCGAGACGGCCGCGGAAGTGGAGGTCGACGGTGTTCGACGCACCGGTGACCTGCACGAGCGGCAGGGCCGGGCTCTCGATGTCGCCCCGGAAGCTCGTGAAGTTGGGCAGAGAGACGACGAGCGGGGTGGCCGCGAAGCCCGACGGCTGCGGCACGAGAACGAATAGCAGCGCGCCGAGGATCAAAGCGGCGACGAGCATGTCGCGGAACGGCACGCGCGGGACGGCGAAATCCGCGCCGACCCGGTGCAGGTGAGAGGCCAACCAGAACATGAGGAGCAGAAACGCCCACGCGCAGAGGAAGGCCGCGAACAGCCAGTCCCACGCGTAGACCGCCGCGAGGTAGAGGATGGCGAGGCTGATCCACATACTCGAGTAGCAGTTGCGGCGAGTCTTAAGGTCGAAGCTCGTGATCGCCACCAGCAGGACGGCGAAGTTCGCCTGCGGAAGAACCCCGCCGAACACAGCGAGCGTCGAGTCGGCGACCAGGTAGAAGAGCGCGCCGAAGACCAGTCCGGCGAGCAGGGCCTGCCGCCAGAACCCCCGCTTCCTGGTCCGTTCCTTGTAGCTGACCAGGTGGCCGAAGGACGCGGCGACGATGCCCAGGACCGGGATCACGTAGTCCTGCCCGTACCAGAAGACCGCGGCCGACGCGACGACGAAGGCGAGGTAGGCCGCCGCCCGCGCGTTACCCGAGTGCTCGACCGGCGACGGCGGCAGCAGCCGGAAACGCCTCAAAGCGGCCACTCCAGCCCGACTCGTTGGACGTCGACGTCCAGGATGAGCCCGGCGTCACCGACCGCCCAGGCCCGCCCTCGCGCCCCCCGGCTGCGGGCGTGCTCGAGCGCGTCGCTCAGCCGCGAGTCGGGGCCGGCGGCGACGACGACCACCTCCGAAGCCGCAGGCGCGGGGTCGTCACCCGGCTCGCCGGGGTAGCGCGCAAGCCAATCGAGCAAAGCCCACAGGTCGCGGCCGTGGGCGGGTTCCGAGGCCCGCAGGCCTGGTCCCCACAGCACCACTCGCCCGCCGTTGCGGACGCAATCCCACGCCTCCGACGCCGCGATGCGCGCGATCTGGTCGCCGACCCTGGCGTCCCCGGGCGAAGGGTCGAGGTAGACCGCCAGCGTCTCCACGCCCGGCGGTTCGTACTCGCGTACGACGAGCACGCCGTGGCGGGCGCTGGAGCGCCAGTGGATGCGGCGCAGCGAGTCGCCCGGGCTGTACTCGCGGACGCCGAAGAGCTCCGTGCCCGCCCCGGCGCGCGGCGCCGCCGCCGTCGCTTCGAGCTCGCGGGTCTGGCGGCGGGTCTGGAGCGAGCCGAAGCGCGGGTAGACCACGCCGAGCTCGGAGGCGGGGCTCGTGCGCGTGCCCTGGAAGAAGCCCAGCGGGTCGCCGGTGTGGACGGTCCAGCGCGAGGCGGTGATAACCGCGCGCCTCGAGCTGCGCAGGGACTTCGGTTGGCGCCAGCCGCTCCGCGGCACGACGCCGGTGCCTCCCGCGACCTTGATCTTGCCGAGCGACCCGGTGACCCACGCCGGCCCGCGCTCCCGGCGCGTGGAGTCGAGGCCGAAGCTGAGGTCGAACACGTCGCCCTCGAACACCACCGCCGGGCCGGGCGCCATGCGCAGCACCTGCTCTGGGAGGTCGTGGACCGGCGAATCCCGCGACGGCCGGACGTTGTCGATCCCCAACCGCAGCACCAGGCCGCCGCGGTTCCAGAGCGCGTAGGCCGCGGCCACCACGACCATGGCCGCGACCCAGGCCGCGAGCAGGAAAAGCCACGAGACCTCGGACGCGGCGCCGTACCACTCCAGCACCAGCCAGAGCACGAGGGCGCCGGCAACCCGCCAGGTCGGCCTCAAGTCGAGTGCCTTCTAGTGCTGCCTGAGCGGCGGGATCGGCAGGGTCGCGACCAGCTCGTTCAGGACGTCGGCTGCCTTGCCTCTTCCCCGCATCCCGAGCCGGTGCGCCAGGACCGGCACGGCGAGGAGCTTGACGTCGTCCGGGAGCACGAAGTCGCGACCTTCGAACAGGGCCCAGGCCTGGGCCGCGCGCTGCAGGTACACACCGGCGCGCATGCTCGCCGGCAGCAGCACCTCCGGCCGCTCGCGAATCGCCTGCAGGAGCGACACGACGTAGGTGCGGATGGCGGGCGCCGCGACGACGCGAAGGCATGCCTCCTGCAGCTCGATGGCCTCCTGGATCTCGATCACCGCGCCGAGATCGGCGATGGGGTCGCCGTGCTCGCGTCGCGCGAGCACCTCGAGCGCCTCGGCCTCCGTCGGCGGTCCCATCTCGGCGGCGAGGACGAAACGGTCGAGCTGCGACTCGGGCAGCGGGTACGTGCCGTGGAACTCGGCGGGGTTCTGCGTCGCGACGACGAAGAACGGCTTCTCGAGGATGCGAGTCGTGCCCTCGACCGTCACCTGGCCCTCCCCCATGGCTTCGAGGAGCGCCGCCTGGGTCCGCGGCGTGGTCCGGTTCACCTCGTCGGCGAGGAGGATGTTGGCGAAGATGGGGCCGGGGACGAACTCGAAGGTGAGGTCCTTCTGGTTGAACACGCTCGAGCCCGTGATGTCCGAGGGCAGCAGGTCGGGCGTGCACTGGATGCGGCGGAACTTTCCCCCCACCGAGGTGGCCAGGGCCCGGGCGAGCATCGTCTTGCCCGTGCCGGGCAGGTCCTGGAGCAGGATGTGGCCTCCGGCGACCAGGCCGCTCACGGCGAGCCGGACGACCCGGTCCTTGCCGACGATCACACGGTGGATGTTCTTCTCGACGCGGTCGAGGAGCTCCGCCGCCCGGCGCGGTTGGAGCGAGCGTTCCTGCACTGGCGCTCCAGTCTAGGCAGCGGATACCCGCGTTTTGCGCAAAACGGCCATGTCCAGGGCACGCGATGCCGGGTTTTGCGCAAAACGTGCGCGCGGAGCCGAGAGCTAGCCCTGGCCCACCATCCGCGTGATCACCTCGCCGAGGTTCGGCCCGCCCTTCCCGAACGGGACCGAGCGCACGCGGTGCGCGAACACCATCTCGGCGACGTCGCCGACATGCGTCACGTCGACCTCCTCGGCCGAGTCGTAAGCCGCCTTCGCCTGCGCGGCCCGCGCGCAGACCAGGTCGGACCGGTGCCCGTCGACCTCGAGCGCGATCGAGATCTGCGCGATCAGCTTGAGAATCTCGCGCGGCAGGGTCACCTCGGGGAAGGTCGCGATCGCCTCCGCGATCTGCGACTTCACCGACTGCTCCGACTCGGCGTGCTGCTGGTAGAAGAGGTTGGGGTCGTCCTCCCAGACCGCGCGCTTCTCGACGATGGCGACCCGCTGGTCGAGGTCGCGGATGCCCTCGACATCGACGCACAGGCCGAAACGGTCCAGCAGCTGGGGGCGCAGCTCGCCCTCCTCCGGGTTCATGGTGCCGACGAGGATGAAGCGGGACGGGTGCGACACCGACACGCCTTCGCGCTCCACGGTGTTGACGCCCATGGCCGCCGCGTCGAGCAGGACGTCGACGATGTGGTCGTCGAGGAGGTTCACCTCGTCGACGTAGAGGATGTTCCGGTTCGCCTCCGCCAGCACCCCGGGCTCGAAGCGGCGCGAGCCTTCCTTCAGGGCCGCCTCCAGGTCGATGGTGCCGACGACGCGGTCCTCCGAGGCGTTGATCGGGAGCTCGACCACGCGCATCCGCCGCGTGGCCACGGGCAGCTCGCCGGCGAGCGCGCGCTCGCGGCAGTCGAGACACCAGTCCTCGGGGTCGTCGGGGTGGCATCCGAAGTGACAGCCCTCGACCACCTCCTGGTCGGGAAGTAGGCGGGCCAGCGCCCGCACCGCGGTCGACTTGCCGGTGCCCTTCTCGCCCCGGATCAGCACGCCGCCGATGGTCGGGTTGATGGCGTTCAGGACCAGGGCGAGCTTCATCTCCTCCTGGCCGACGATGGCGGTGAAGGGGTAGGAGTATCGGTCTAGCGCCATGGGCAGCTAGATGTTACCGACTGTCATTGGCAGGTCACCTTCGTCGGGTCAAAAGTGAAGGTCCAGCC
>JBKPCW010000234.1:0-5535 GCA_046727555.1 Candidatus Dormiibacterota bacterium
GTCTGCCGGATCGCGGTCAGCTGGTAGATGCGGAAGGTCTCGGCGGACTTTCCTTTCAGCTGCACGCCGGGCACGAGGTCGACCGCGATGTAGTCGCGGCACATCTCGTAGGTGTGCTGACCGATCAGGACCTCGAACGCCGGCGCGTGGGCGCAGAACCGCGCCGCGGTGTTGACCGTATCGCCGAGCGCGGTGTACTGCAGGCGGCTGCGCGAGCCCATGTTGCCGACGACCGCGGGACCGGTGTTGATGCCGATGCCCCAGCGGATCGGCGGGAGGCCTTTGGCCAGCAGCCGCTGCTGCAGCTCGGGCGCGCGGTTGATGCAGTCGTACGCGCAGCGTAGAGCGAGCAGCGCGTGGTTCTCCTGGTGGCGGGGTGCGTTCCAGAAGGCCATGATCTCGTCGCCGACGTACTTGTCGACGGTGCCGTCCCAGGTGAAGATGATTCCGCTCAGGTGGTCGAGGTACATCTGGACCACCTCGGTCACGTCGCTCGCGGCCATCGACTCGGACATCGAGGTGAAGCCGCGAATGTCGACGAACAGGAGCGTGATGTCGCGGCGCTCGCCTCCGCGCAGGATGTCGTCGACGCCTCCGCGAGTCTTGGCCAGCTCGGCGACGATCTCGGGCTTGAGGTAGTGCCCGAAGAGGTTTGTGACCTTGCGCTTCTCGCGGTCCTCGTACAGGAACCGGTAGGCGGTCACACCGGAGTACGTCAGGGCGATCGCGAGCCACGGATGGAACAGGTCCGGCACCCAGTTCTGGAAAGCCGATAGCGCCGACATCCCGAACGTGAAGGCGATGAGCGCGACCCCGGTGCCCAGCAATCCCCAGAGCACCGTCACGCGGGCGACGCCGACCGCCGTCGCCAGGCTCAGGACGAGGAGGATGACAAACAGCACCCATGGCGGCTCGGCGTTGAGGAAGCGCGAAGGATTGGGCGGCAGCGGCACCGCGTTGAGCAGCATCTGGACGACGTTGGCGTGGATCTCGACCCCGTTCATCGCCTGCGTCTTCTGCAGGCTGAAGCTCGTGGGCACCAGCTGGGCGTCGTTGACGCCGGTCAGGTTGTAGGCGCCGATCAGGACGATCTTGTCCTTGAGGAAGTCGGCCGATACCGTGCCGTTGACGAGCTTGCTGAAGCTGACGTAGTGGCCGAACTGCTCGAAGTTGCCGGGCGGGCCGGAGAAGTTGATCAGGACCGAGCCCGAGCCGTCGACCGGTGTGCTCCACGCGGTCCCGAAGGTGGCGCGGCCGCCGTCGACCGTGATATCCGGCGCGGTCTGGAAGGTGGCCCCGAACTGGCCGAGCCGGTAGGCCGCGGCGCCGATGGTGTCGATCACCGGTGTGCTGCACGTGTGGCGGGCGTAGCAGACCGGCTGCACGGCCAGCGGGATCCGGCGGAGGACGCCGTCCTGGTCCAGGCTCAGGTCGGTCGACGCGAGCACGACGTTCGGGAGGGGCTGCGAGCACGGCCCGTCGACCGGCCCGTCCACGTCGACGCAGCGGAAGGACTTGATCGGGATCTCGTCGATCCCGCCCTGCACCATCCGCCCGGCGCCAGGGTCGAGCCCGCCCGCGCCGTAGGCCATGACCACAGGCAGCTTCGTCGCCTTGAGCGCGTCATGGAAGGCGTCGTCACCGGCGCCCTTGTCCGGGAACCCGATGTCGAAGGCGACCGCCGAGGCCCCGTCCCGCTCGAGGTTCTGGAGCGCCGTGGCGTAGAAAGAACGGTCGATCGGGTAGTGCCCGAGGGCCTTTAGGCTCTCGTCGTCGATGCCGACGATCACCACCGAGTCCTGCGGCTTGCCCGGGTCGTACTGGGGCGCGAAGCGGTCCTCTGGGTGGACGGACACGTTGACGATGCATCCGTCCTGGCGCGCGTCGCAGGTCAGCTGCTGGGTGTAGAGCCAGAACATGGCGCCGGTCAGGACCAGGGCCATGAGGACCGCGACTGCGGTGCGATATGTGTACCAGTACCGGATGTAGCGGCCCAACTTGCGCGGCGATCATAGGGCCCGTGGTGGCGACATGACCGTGCTTTGCGGCATCGCCGGCTGGGTCGATAAGTCCTTGATCGACTCCAGGCTGTTCTACCCGCTGGCCGTCAAGACGTCGGGCGACCGGCTTGCCTTCTACGCCACCCAGTTCTCCCTGGTCGAGGTCGACTCGACTTACTACGGCATCCCCAAGCCCGACAATGCCGCGGCGTGGGCGGCGCAGACGCCGGCCGGGTTCGTCTTCGACGTCAAGTCGTTTTCCCTGTTCACCAACCACCCGACGCGCCCGCTGAACCTGCCGCCCGACCTCCGGGCCCAGCTGCCGTCGCAGCTGCGTGAGAAGAAGAACCTCTACCTGGAGCACGTGCCGGACGAGCTGGTCGACGAGGCGTGGGAGCGTTTCCGGGCGGCCCTCGAGCCGCTGCGCGTCGCGGGCAAGCTGGGAGCCGTCTTCTTCCAGTTCCCGCCCTGGTTCCTGCCCTCGTCGCGATCGCTTGCCTACGTCGAGCAGGTGCAGGAAAGGATGTACGGCTTCCAGGTCGCGGTCGAGTTCCGCAAGCCCGAGTGGCTCGACTCGAGGCACCGCGACGGCACGCTGGCGTTCCTGCGCACCCGCGACATCCCATACGTGGCCGTCGACGTCCCGCCGGGCCACGCGACGAGCATGCCGGCGGAGCACGAGGTGACGTCCGCGAAGCTCGCGGTGGTGCGCTTTCACGGCCGCAACCACGAGACGTGGGACCTGCGCGGCGTGCCGCCCAACGTTCGGTTTCGCTGGGACTACAAGGATGAGGAGCTGGCGGAGTGGGTGCCGCGGATCAAGGAGATGGAGCGGTCCGCCGGCCGCGTCCACGCTCTCATGAACAACAACTACTCGAACTACTCGGTGAAGAACGCGCAGCAGCTCGAAAAGCTGCTGGAGGCGTGGCAGAAGTAGCGCCGCCAATTTCCCGCGACTGCCGGCGCTCGCGGGCTTCAAGGTCGCGTGTTCGCCTCGACTGCCCGCGCTCGCGGGTTTAGCGCCTGAGGCGTCAGTCCGGCAGGTTCCGGCGGCGCGCCTCGCCGATGGCGTGGTCCATCAGCCCGCCGAAGATCGGCTCGGCCAGGTGGACCAGCCGCATCGGGAACACGATCCCGTCGCGGCGCGGGAAGCGGGCCGTGCGCACGATCAGGTTGGCAACCCAGGTCGCCGAGTAGCGCGGTCCGGGCGACGGCTTGCGGCCGGCGAAGAACTCGGTCTCCGCCACGACGCCGGGATAGACGACGCAGACCTTCACGCCCGTGCCCGAGAGCTCGCCCCGCAGGGCATGGGAGAAGCCGACGACCGCGTGCTTGGTGGCGCCGTACACGGCCGAGTAGGGCGAGGGACGAAAGCCCGCGACCGAGGCGACGTTGATGATCACGCCGCGCCGCCTCTCGATCATCCAGGGCAGCGCGGCCTGGGTCGTGTAGACGACGCCCTTGAAGTTCGTGGCCACCAGCTCGTCGAGCTTGTCGTCTGGCATCCGCTGGACGCGGCCGAACCAGCCCACGCCGGCGTTGTTCACCAGCACGTCCAGCCTCTCGTGGTCGCGGATCGCGGCCGCGATGAACGCTTTGGCCGACGCCCGCTGGCCGACGTCGAGGAGGTGGACGGTGACCTCGGGCGAGCCCTCCTTCCGGCACTTCTGGGCCACGGCGTTGAGCCTCTCCAGGCGCCTCGCTCCGAGCTCCAGGCGCGCCCCGGCCCGGGCGAAGGCGATCGCCGTGGCTTCGCCGATGCCGCTCGACGCCCCGGTGATCAGGACGACCGCTCCCTTCAACCGCACGTGGCTAATGTAGGGGCACATGAGCGGGGCGCTTGTCGAGCTCTTCAGGCACAAGACGTGGGCCACCCTGCAGCTCATCGAGTTCTGCCAAGGGCTGACTGACGCCGACCTGGACGCGACCACGCCAGGAACCTATGGCTCAATCCGGGACACGCTGCGCCACCTGGTGCGGGCCGAGGAGGGCTACTTCGCGCGGCTGACCGGGAAGCGGTTCAAGGAGACATTGCCGCAATCCGGCGGTGTGCCGCTCCCCGAGCTGGCGGAGCGTATCGGGCTGCTCGGCCCGGAATGGGAGAGGCTCGCCGGCGACGCCACCGTGCAGGAGCGGGAGGTCACGACCGACGACGGCTGGCGGCTGAAGGGCGCGGTCATCATGGCCCAGGCTGTGCACCACGCCGACGACCACCGGACGCATGTCCTGTCGGTCATAAGCTCCCGCGGCATCGAGGGTCCGGACACCGACGTGTGGTCGTACGCCGACGCGACCGGCCTGGTCGAGCACGTATGAAGGCGCTCACCTACCAGGGCGAGGGCGACGTCAAGGTCATGGACGTGCCGAAGCCGGCGGTCAAGGACTCACGCGACGTGCTGGTCAAGGTCACTCTCGGCGCGGTCTGCGGCTCCGACCTCCACATCCTCCACGGCCACACGCCGATGAACCAGGGCGCCGTCCTCGGTCACGAGTTCGTCGGCGTCGTCGAGGACGTGGGCGACGAGGTCAACCGGTTCAAGCCCGGCGACCGGGTCGTCTCCAGCTTCTTCACCTCCTGCGGCCACTGCGCGCTTTGCCGCAAGGGCTGGTTCAACCAGTGCGTCGAGAAAGGCACGTTCGGGCACGGCGAGTACTTCGGCGGCCTCGGCGGCGGCCAGGCCGAGTACGTGGTGGTGCCCAACGCCGACAGCACGATGGAGTCGATCCCCGACGGCATGGACGACGAGCGTGCGATCTTCGTCGGCGACATCCTCTCCACCGGCTTTTTCGGCGCGGAGAGGGCTGAGATCAAGCCCGGCGACGTCGTCGCGGTCGTGGGCGCGGGGCCGGTCGGGCTGCTGGCGACGATGTGCGCGCAGCTGTTCGGCCCGGCCCGGACGTTCGTCATCGACATGGTCGACTCGCGGCTCGAGGTCGCGCAGGAGCTCGGAGGCATCCCGATCAACGCCAGGCAGACGCATCCGGTGGAGGCGATCGAGAAGGCGACCGGCGGGGTCGGGGCCGACTCGAGCATCGAGTGCGTCGGCCTTCTCGCCGCGGTCGACACCGCGATTCACGTCGTCCGGGGCGGCGGAACGATCTCGATGGTCGGCGTGCCGAGCGCCGTGCAGGGCGAGTTTCCGTACCTGCGGATGTGGCTCAAGTCGCTCACTTTTCGCGCCGGCTGGTGCAATGTCCAGAAGTACATGCGGCCGCTGCTCGACCTCATCGCCGCGGGGCGTTTGCAGCCGGAGAAGATCATCAGCCACCGCATGAAGCTCGACGACGCAGAGGAGGCCTACCGCATCTTCGACGCCCGCGAGGCGACGAAAATTGTGCTCACTCCGTGAGCGCGCCGTTCGACGTGATCGTCGTCGGCTCCGGCTCCGGCGGTGGCGTGGTCGCGAGCCGTCTGAGCGAGGAGGCATCGGTCCGGGTGCTCCTCCTGGAGGCGGGGCCGGATCCCGGTGACGAGGTCCCCGACGCCGTCCGCTACGTGCGCCAGGGAAGCGGCGTCAACGAGTACGACTGGGGC
>JBKPCW010000235.1:0-3851 GCA_046727555.1 Candidatus Dormiibacterota bacterium
CCAGGCGCATCGCGTCAGGCACGTCCTGGGGCATCGAGGGCATGTCGCTCCTGTCGCCCAACGACGTGAAGGAGTTCGTGCCCTACATCGACGAGAAGGTGATCCTCGGCGGCTTCTACACCGAAGGGGTCGGCGTGGTCGACTCGCTGCGGGCCGGGACGCTCATGCGCGAGCAGGGTGTCGCCGCCGGCGCGCTGCACGTCGCACCGAAGACGGAGGTCGTGGGCATTGACGTGGAGCGAGGGCGCGTCCGCCGCGTGCGCACGACGCAGGGCGACGTCGAGGCGGACGTGGTCGCCATCACCTGCGGCGTGTGGAGCCCGCGCCTCGCGCGCATGGCCGGCACGCGCATCCCGCTGACGCCCGCGGTCCACCAGATGATCGACATCGGGCCGGTGCCCCGCTTCCGGGGCGCGAAGTCCGACATCGAGCACCCGATCGTGCGCGACATGGACACGAACATGTACGAGCGCCAGGCCGGTGGCGACCTGGAGATCGGGTCCTACGCGCATCGCCCGATCCTCTACGACCCGGAGGACCTGCCGTCCGTGGAGCAGGCGGCGCTGTCGCCGACCGAGTTCCCCTTCACGCAGGCCGACTTCGAGCAGCAGATGGAGCACGCGCTGGAGCTGATGCCCGAGATCGTCGGCGACGAGTCGGTCGGCGTGAAATACGCCATCAACGGCATCCTGTCCCTGACGCCTGACGGCATGCCGGTGCTGGGTGAGTCGCCGGACGTGAAAGGCCTCTGGTCGGCGGCCGCGGTGTGGGTGAAGGAAGGCCCCGGCACGGGCAAGAGCGTGGCCGAGTGGATCGTCCACGGCGAGTCGGAGATCGACATGCACGCCTCCGACATCGCCCGCTTCCACGAGCACCAGCGCACGCGCGCTCACGTCCGCGCCCGCGCCGCCGAGGGTTTCAACAAGACCTACGGCGTCGTCCACCCGAGCGAGCAGTGGGCCTCCAACCGCGACGTCCGCCTCGCGCCGTTCCACGTCCGCGAGAAGGAGCTCGGCGCGTTCTTTTTCGAGGCCGCCGGCTGGGAGCGGCCCTTCTGGTACGAGTCCAACGCTCCCCTGCTCGAGGAGTTCGGCGACCGGGTGACGCGCCGGACCGCCGAGTGGGACGCGCGGTGGTGGTCGCCGATGATCAACGCCGAGCACCTCGCGATGCGCGAGCGCGCCGGCATCTTCGACCTCTCCGCGTTCACGATCTTCGACATCGTCGGGCCTGGGGCGCTGGCATCGGTGCAGCTCGCGGCGCTCCGCCAGATGGACGTGCCGGTGGGGCGCAACGTCTACACGCCGGTGCTGAGCCCGCAGGGTGGGTTCAAGTCCGACCTGACGATCATGCGCCTCGGCGAGGGCCACTTCCGCGTCGTCACGGGCGGCGCGGCGGGCATGTCGGACAAGAAGTGGTTCCGCGACCACCTGGCCCCGGGCGCCGACCTCGCCGACCTCACCTCGGCCATGACCACCATCGGCCTGTGGGGGCCGAGGGCGCGGGACATCCTGGCCTCCACCACGTCCGATGACGTCTCCAACGACGGCTTCAAGTTCGGCACCTGCCGCGTCATCGACGTCGGCACGCAGCGGGTGCTGGCCTCGCGCATCTCGTACGTGGGCGACCTCGGATGGGAGCTGTACGTGCCCATGGAGCAGGGGCTGAAGCTGTGGGACACGCTCTGGGAGGCGGGGCGACCGCACGGGCTGGCCGCGTGCGGGATCGGCGTCTACGGGACGACCGGCCGCCTCGAGAAGTGCTACCGCGCGCATGGCAACGAGCTGGAGACCGAGTACAACGTCGTCGAGGCCGGGATGACCGCGCCGAAGGTCAAGGAGGAGGAGTTCGTCGGCAAGGCGGCGCACCTGAGGCACCGCGAAGAGGATCCGGCCGCGATCCTCTGCACCCTCACCGTCGAGGACCACACCTCGAAGTCGGGAGAGAAGCGCTACATGCTCGGCAAGGAGCCCATCCTGCGTCGCGACGGCTCGCGCATCGTCGACCGCAAGGGCCGCGGCTCCTATGTCACCAGCGCCGGGGCCGGCCCGTCGGTCGGCAGGCACATCCTGATGGCGTACCTGACGCCCGAGGAAGCCGTCGTCGGCAACCAGCTGCTGGTCGAATACATGGGCGAGCGGTACCCGGTCACGGCCGCGGTCGTGGGCCCGACGCCGCTCTTCGATCCAGAGAACACGCGCATCCGCTCTTAAGCGATGCGGGTCGCGGTCTGCGTCAAGCGGGTGCCGATCACAGGTGGACGGATCGTCCTGAACGACTACGCGAGCGCCATCAACACGCAGCACCTCGGTTTCACCATCAGCCCGCACGAGGAGTGCGGCGTCGAGGAGGCGGTGCGCCTGATCGAGGCGAACAAGGGCGAGTCGGTCGTGCTCACCCTCGGGCCGGCCGAGGCGGTGGAGCAGCTGCGTGACGCGATGGCGCTCGGCGTCGACCGCGCGATCCACCTCCGCACACACGGCCGGGACTGGGATGGCGAGGCGACCGCCGGCGCGCTCGTGGACGCGATCCGCGCCGACGAGGCGGCGGACGGGCGGTTCGACGTGTTGTTCTTCGGCAACGAGTCCGCCGACTCCGGCGGTTTCCAGGTCGGCATCCGGGTGGCGCACGCGCTGGGGCGGCCGTGCGTGACCGGGTTGAAGAAGGTCACGGTCGAGGGTGCGTCGGTGCGCTGCGAGCAGGAGGTCGAAGGCGGCCGCGACGTCTACGTGGTGCCGCTGCCCGCGGTGCTGACGGTCAAAGAAGGGTTGAACCTGCCGCGCTATCCGTCGGTGCCGGGAAAGATGCGGGCGCGCAGCAAGCCCGTGACCGAGCTCACGCCACAGCGTCCCGAGCCGAGGCTCGAGCTGGTGAGGCTTGCGGTGCCGCCCGGGCAGGGCCGGCGCGCCGAGTCGCTGGGCAGCGGGCCCGCCGCGGCGCCAGCCATCGTCGACGTGCTCGAGAAGGCGGGCGTGTTGTGACCGTTCTGCTCCTCGACGACGGCACCGAGCTCACGCGCCAGGCGCTGACGCTGGCGCGGCTGTTCGGTGAGCCGCGTGCGATCGGTATGGACTCGTTCTCGCCGTTTGCACCCGACGCGCTCGCTTCTGCCATCGCCGGACTGGAGTGGACGGCCGCGTTTGCGCCGGGCACCGAACGCGGCAACGAGGTGATGGCGCGCGTTGCCGCGCGGCTGGGGCTGCCGTTCGCGGCGAACTGCGTCGCGGCCACGCCGGGGGATCCGGTGGCGGTAACGCGGCTGCGCTGGGGCGGAAGCCTGCTCGAGGAGGCGCGGCTGCACAGCCCGCGGCCGGTCATCACCGTGGCGCCCCACGCGGTTAGTCCGGACAATGGGCCCCCGCCGGCCGAAATCAAGGTGGATAGTCCGGACTATCAAGGGGTCGGCGTGCGCGTGCTCGAGCACATCCAGCCGAGCAACGGCGGCGTGTCGCTGGCCGAGGCGAAGGTCATCGTCAGCGGCGGGCGGGGCGTCGGGTCGAAGGAGGGCTTCGCCATCATCGAGGAGCTGGCCGGGCTGCTCGGCGCCGCGGTCGGCTGCTCGCGCGCCGTGACCAGCGCCGGCTGGCGCCCGCACAGCGACCAGGTCGGGCAGACCGGGACCAAGGTCTCGCCGGAGGTCTACATCGCCTGCGGGATCTCGGGCGCCACGCAGCACATGGCCGGGCTTAAGGGCGCCAAGCGGATCGTGGCCATCAACTCGGACCCCCAGGCGCCGTTGATGCTGAACGCCGACTACACCGTGACCGGCGACCTGAAAGAGATCGTGCCCGCGATCTCGGCGGAGATACGAAAACGGCGCTGATCTCGCTGCTGGTGGCGCTGGTGGTCGC
>JBKPCW010000236.1:0-6454 GCA_046727555.1 Candidatus Dormiibacterota bacterium
GACGTGGCCGCGCCCATCAGGGCGACGAACGACGCCACGTTGATCACCGACCCTCCGCCGGCCTTCAGGAGATAGGGGATGCCGTACTTGCAGCACAGGTACACACCCTTGGCGTTGACGGCCTGGACGCGATCAAAAGCGTCGGGCTCGGTAGTAAGGATGGAGTCATCGTCTGGCGGCATGATGCCGGCGTTGTTGTAGAGGATGTCGATGCGGCCGTAGCGCTTTTCCGTCTCGGCGTACATCGCCTGCACGCTGCCGGGCTCGGACACGTCGGCCTGGAAGAAGAACGCGTCGCGGCACTCCGACGCCGTCTTCACGCCCGCCTCGCGCCCCACGTCGGCGACGCATACAGACGCTCCTTCGGACGAGAACAACAGCGCAGCCTCGCGGCCTATGCCGCCCGCCGCTCCCGTGATAACCGCCACCTTGCCGTCGAGCCGATCACCCACGCTCGAACAGCCTCTCCCGCTCGTACGAGGTGACCACCTTGTCGAACAGCGCCTGCTCGGTGCGCGCGTAGTTGAGGTAGTGGTCGATCACGTCGTCGCCGAATGCGGCCCGCGCCACCTGACCGCTCTCCAGGCAGGCGATCGCGTCCCGAAGCGCGTGGGGGAAGCGCTGCACGTCCGACTCGTACGCGTTGCCCTTGAACTCCGGCGGCAGGGGCAGCTCCCGCTCGATCCCGGCCAGGCCGGCGGCGAGCAGCGCCGCGAAGCAGAGGTACGGGTTGACGTCCGCGCCCGGGATCCGCGACTCGGTGCGCAGGTGCTGCCCGTGGCCGACGATCCGGAAGCCGCATGTCCGGTTGTCGTGCCCCCAGGCGAGCGTCGTCGGGGCCCACGAGCCCGCCGCGTAGCGCTTGTAGGAGTTGATGTTCGGCGCGAGGAAGACGGCCAGCTCGGAGGCGAAGGCAATGTGCCCGGCGAGGTAGTGCTGGAACACGTCGGACTCGCCGTCGAAGGCGTTGCGATCGTCCTTCCACAGGCTCGAGTGCACGTGGCAGGAGGAGCCGATCCACCTGTGGTCGGGCTTGGCCATGAACGTGACGGCGCATCCGTGCTGGTGCGCCATCTCCTTGATCCCGTTCTTGTAGATGACGTGGTTGTCGGCCATCGTCAGAGCGCCGGCGAAGCGGAAGTTGATCTCCTGCTGGCCAGGCCACGCCTCGCCTTTGGAGCTCTCGACCTGGATGCCGGCCGCCTTCATCCCCTTGCGGACGGCGCGGATGAACGGCTCGTCGTAGGACGTCGCCAGGACGTGGTAGTCGAGGATGTACGGCACCGACGGCGTCAGGTCGACGTAGCGCTTGGCGTGGGCCTCGGCGTACGTCTCCTTCAGGAGGAAGAACTCGAGCTCGGAGCCGAACATCGGCTCGAACCCCATCTTGCGCGCACGCTCGATCTGCGCTCGCAGCACCTGGCGGGGCGACGGGCGCACCGGCTTGCCGTCGTGCCAGGCGACGTCGCAAAGGACCAGCGCGGTGCCTTCGAGCCAGGGGATGGTGCGCAGGGTGTCGAAGTCGGGGACGAGGTCGAAATCGCCGTAACCGCGCTCCCAGTTGGCCATCTCGTAACCGGGGACCGGGTCCATCTCCATGTCGACGGCCAGGAGATAGTTGCAGCCTTCGGTCGACTCGCCTTCATAGGAGGTCTCGACGAAGTATTCAGCGTCGACCCGCTTGCCCAAGAGCCGGCCCTGCATGTCGGTGAAGGCGACGACGACCGTGTCGATCGCCTTGCTCTCGACCTGGTGGGCCAGGTGTTCCTTGGTCAGCATCGCGGCAAGGGGGCGGTCAGCGGCGGGCTTTGCGCCGGCCGCGCGCCCGGGCGACGAAGCGTTCGAAGAGTCTGCCCGCCCAGGGGAGGTCGGTCGTCAGCTCCTCCGGGTGACATTGCACCGCAACGATAAGCCCGTCAGCCGATTCCACGCCCTCGACAGTGCCGTCCTCGCCACGCGCTGTCTGATGTAGCCCCGGCGCCAGGCGCCGGATGGCCTGGTGGTGAAAGCTGTTGACACGGATCCGGTGCTCCCCGGCGGCCTGGCCAAGCTCGGAGCCCGGATCGACTTCGATGGTGTGGGCCAGGTGGCTGCGCCCGTAGCCCCGGACGTCGTGATCCTCGAGGTGCTGCACAAGCGAGCCGCCCAGGGCGACGTTGATCACCTGCTGGCCGCGGCAGATGCCCAGCACGGGCAGGTCCTGGTCGCGCGCCTGGCGAAACAGGCGGAGCTCGGTCTCGTCGAGCTCGCGGTCGATCGGGCCGACCTTGTCGTCCTTGGTCTCTCCGTAAAAAGCCGGGTCGACGTCCCAGCCGCCGGGGAGGAGCAGGCCGTCGACCTCGGGCAGGGACCGGGTGCCAGGCGGCAGGTCCACCGGCTCGGCGCCTGCCGCCTCGACCGCCCTCCTGTACGGTACGTAGTACTCCGCGCCCCGGCGCGGGCTCGTCGTGATCGCGATCCTGGGCCGGCCGGACACTACCTGCTCGGGGCGGGCGCCGCCGTGCCGACGGCCTCCAGCTCACGCTCGATTGCGGCCAGCTCCGCCGCCGTGCCCTGCACCTTGGGTCCTCTGAACCAGTTCTTGGCCGAGAGCAGCCAGTAGCCGCCTGAATACACGACGACGACGATCACCGCGACGATCGAGTAGTTGAAGTTCGTCTGCAGATTTACCGGGAACGCCTGCGGCAGGACGAACAGGATGCTGATGAAGGCGACCCAGATCACCGCGACCCATCCGATCAGGTAGCTCCAGCGGCCGAGGTGCCACGGCCCGCGCTGGAACTTCTCGCCTTGCAGCAGCCGCAGCAGGACCGGGATCGCGTAAGCGATGTAAAGGCCGATGACCGCGATCGACGTCACCGCCGCGTACGCGAGCGGATTCCACAGGTAGGGCAGACCGAGGATGAAGGCGCCGACGACGGCCAGCCAGATGGAGTTGGTCGGAGTTCGGGTGCGCGCGTTGACCTTGTGCCAGAACTCAGAGCCTGGGACCGCGCCGTCGCGCGAGAAGGCGTAGATCATGCGCGAGTTCGACGTGACCGACGACATGCCGCAGTAGAACTGGGCGCCGACGACGATGAACATCAGGAAGACCGCCCAGTTGTGGCCAAGCGCGTCGGCGAAGATCTGCGCCGGCGGCACCACCGCGGCGACCTCCGCGCCGTAGTTCTGGATCGCCGAGGTGACTCCGATCAGCAGTATCCAGCCCGCTATCAGCGAGATGATGATCGACCAGACGATGCCACGCGGGCCGGAGATGGCCGCGTTGTGTGTCTCCTCGGTCAGGTGCGCCGAAGCGTCGTAGCCCGTGAACGTGTACTGCGCCAGGAGCAGCCCGATCAGGAACACGTAGATCGAGGCGCCGGCGAACGTCGCGCCCGTGTTGTTGGTGAACGCGGTGAAGATGTAGCCGATCGACTGGTGCTGCTTGGGAATGAGGAACAGGGCTAGGAAGATGATGGCCACGCCCACCAGGTGCCACCAAACCGAGATGTCGTTCAGAAGAGCGACGAGGCGGATGCCGAAGGTGTTCAACAAGCCGTGCGCGATCAGGATCAGCGCGTAGACGAAGATGATGTGCGGCGGGTCGAGCGTGTAGTTGAAGAGCAGGTTGAAGAACGCCGACATGAAGAACGCGCCACCGAAGTCGATGCCGGCGGTGATCGCGATCTGGCCCAGCAGGTTGAACCACCCGGTGAACCAGCTCCAGGCCGGGCCGTTCTTGCCGCCGAGCTTGGCCGCCCAGTAGTACAGGCCGCCCGCGGTCGGGTAGCTGGAGCACACCTCGGCCATCGCCAGCCCGACGATCGTGACCATGATGCCGACCAGCGGCCAGCCGATGTTCATGATCACCGGACCGCCAGTGTTCATCCCGTAGCCGTAGAGGGTCAGACAGCCGGAAAGGATGGAGATGATCGTGAAAGAGATCGCAAAGTTCGAGAATCCGCCCATCCGGCGGCGCAGTTCCTGGGCGTAGCCCAGACGATGGAGTGTCTCGACGTCGGAACCGGAAGCCTGCACGTCCATGAAGCGCTCCTCCCTAGTAGCCTTCCCCTACCGGCTTTGGCCGGGAAGCTATCAGTAGCTTCGCCCGCTGTCAAGAAACGTTTCTGGGAGCCACGGATTGGAGCAGGATGTAACAAACGTCACACGACACGACGCGCGGGTCGGCGAAGTCGTCCGGCAGCGCCTCGACTCGCTGAGCCCCGCCGAGCGTCGCCTGGCCCGGGTCCTGCTCGCCTCTTACCCGATCGCCGGGCTGGAAAGCGTGGCCCGGTTCGCCGAGCGGGCGGGGGTGAGCCCGCCGACCGTGACCCGCTTCATCACCAAGCTGGGCTTTCGGGGCTATCCCGAGTTCCAGGAGAACCTCAGGCTCGAGGTGCAGTCGAGGCTCAGCTCACCCCTCGAGCGCTACCGGGACGAGCCGAGGCACGACAGCGCCGTCAAGACATCGCTCGACGTCTCCACCCACAACCTGCGGGCGACGCTCGAGCTCCTCTCCGAGCGCGACGTGAAGGAGGCCATCGAGCTCCTGGCCGACGTGCGCCGTCGGGTCATGATCCTCGGCGGCCGGGTGACCGCGCCGCTCGCCCGGTACCTGGCCGCCCAGCTGCATCTGCTCCGGCCGGGCGTCGACCTGGTGGACTCCGAGCGCAGCGCGCCGGCGCAGCAGCTCATCGACATGCGCAAGACCGACGTCCTCGTGGTGTTCGACTACCGGCGCTACCAGACGGACACGATCGAATCGGCGCGCGTGGCCGCCTCGCGTGGCTGCGACATCGTTCTCTTCACCGACCAGTGGCTCTCGCCGGCCTCGGCCTTCTCGCGCCAGGTCCTGGTGACGAGCGTGGAGACGGTGGGTCCGTTTGACTCCCTGGTCGGAGCGATGGCTGTGGTCGAGGCCCTTGTCGCCGCCGTGCTGGCGAAGCTGGGCGGACGCGCGGAGGCCCGGATGCAGAACCTCGAGCGGTTGCGCGCGGAGGGCGTGCTAGGCGGAGGCTAGGGTCTTCTCGAACGAGGCCTTGCAGCCGGCGGAGCAGAACCAGTAGGTCGTGTCCCCGGCAACGAGCCGGTGCGGGCTGGTCAGCGGGTCCACCGTCATGCCGCACACCGGGTCGGTCACGAAGGTGACGGGTGAGGGCTCGGGGGCCTTCGGGGTGCGCTTACGCCTCGAGGTGACGACCTCCGCAAGCGCCAGGAGGGCGATCTCCTCCTGCGTCCCTCCGCGCACCTTGCCCGCCGGCGTGTGGACGCGCGCGAGCGTTTGCTCGTCGAGACCTCGGCGCAGCAGCTCGGCGCTCACCGCGGCCGCCCGGCGCGTGCTCGCGATCAGGCTCACCTCCACCTCGGGATGGCCCAGCGCCGCCTCGAGCGCATCCTCGTCGAAGTGCCCCATCGTGGCCACCACCGCATAAGCCTCGCCTGGCGACAGCTCGAGTGTGGCTACCTCCGCCTGGGCCACCGGCCGCGCCCGGAAGCCGGTGAGCTCGCCGAGCTTGACGATGGTCAGGGCGGCCGGTCCCTCGCCGAAGACGAGCAGCAGCGGCTTCGGCAGCCGCGGCTCGATGAAGACGTCGAGCGAGCCGCCGCTCGGGCACGTGGTGGCGATCGAGAGCTCACCGCGCTTACGTGTCTGCTTCACCTCGTCCCCTCCGACGATGTGGATCAGCTGCGGCGTCCCCTCCGCCAGCGCCCGCAGCGCCTCCCGGCGCACGACCGGCTCGGAGCAGCTGCCGCCGATCCACCCGCGCAGGCGGCCGTCGGCCGTGATGACCGCCTTGTCGCCCGGCCGCGCCGAGGTCGGCGCCTCGACGCGGACGACGGTCGCGAGCGCGCACGGCGTGCCCGCCGCCTCGTACTCCTTCAGCAGGTCGAGTACGTCTTCGCCTATTCGTTCACTCCAGCACCGCGCAGCGCCGCCCACACTTTGTCCGACGTCACCGGCATGTCGATGTTGCGCACACCATACGGCGCGAGCGCGTCGATGACCGCGTTCACATACGCGGCCGGCGAGCCGACGGTCGGCGACTCGCCCACGCCCTTGGCGCCCAGCGGGTGGTGTGGCGACGGCGTGACCGTCTCACCCAGCTCGAAGCGGGGGGTCTCGACCGAGGTGGGAAGCAGGTAGTCGGTGAAGTTCGAGCCGATGCAGTTGCCGTCGGCGTCGAACGTGATCAGCTGCATGAACGCGATGCCGTAACCCTCGGCGAGCCCGCCGTGGATCTGGCCCTCGACGATCATCGGGTTGATGCGCACGCCGCAGTCGTCGACCGCGACGACGCGCTTCACCTTGACCTGGCCGGTGCCCTTGTCGACGTCCACCACCACCGCGTAGGTGCCGAACGGGTAGGTCATGTTGGGCGGGTCGTAATAGTGCACGCCCTCGAGCCCGGCCTCCATGCCTTCGGGCACGTTGGTGTAGGCGGCGAACGCGATCTCCTGGATCGTCTTCGCC
>JBKPCW010000237.1:0-3431 GCA_046727555.1 Candidatus Dormiibacterota bacterium
CTCACCAAGTCGCTGCGCCCGATGCCGGAGAAGTGGCACGGCCTGAAGGACGTCGAGATCCGCTACCGGCAGCGCTACGTCGACCTGATCGCGAACCCCGAGGTGCGCGAGGTGTTCCGGGCGCGCTCGCGGATGATCACCGCGATGCGTGGGCTGCTCGACGAGCGCGGCTTCATCGACGTCGAGACGCCGGTGCTGCAGGAGGTCCCTGGCGGTGGGCACGCGCGGCCGTTCATGACCCACCACAACTCACTCGATCGCGATCTCTTCCTGCGCATCGCCCTCGAGCTGCACCTGAAGCGCCTGCTCGTGGGCGGGTTCGAGCGCGTCTACGAGATCGGCCGCGCGTTTCGCAACGAGGGCCTCTCGCCCCGCCACAACCCGGAGTTCACGCTGCTCGAGTCGTACCAGGCCTACGCGGACTACGAGGACGTGATGCAGCTGGTCGAAGACCTGGTCGTCTGCGCCGCGATGGCCGCGGGCCGTCCCCTGGAAACGGCGTACCAGGGCGAATCCGTCAACCTCACTCCGCCGTATCGCCGCGAGCGGATGGCGGACCTGGTGCTCGAGCACACCGGGCGCGAGGCCGTCGGCGAGGAGCTGAACGAGCTGTTCGAGGAGCACGTCGAGCCGCGCCTGCGCCAGCCGACGTTCGTCCTCGACTACCCGGTCGAGATCTCGCCGCTGGCGCGCCCGCGCGACGACGACCCGCGCTTCGTCGAGCGCTTCGAGCTCATCATCCTCGGCCGCGAGTACGCCAACGCGTTCACCGAGCTGACCGATCCGGTCGACCAGCGCAAGCGTTTCGAGGCGCAGGACGCCCTGCGCGCGGCGGGCAACGTCGAGGCGCACCCGATGGACGAGGACTTCCTGCGCGCGGTCGAGTACGGCCTGCCCCCGTGCGGAGGCCTCGGCGTGGGCATCGACCGCCTGGTGATGCTGCTCACCGACCAGCCCTCGATCCGCGACGTGATCCTGTTCCCGGTGATGAAGGCCGAGACGTAGTGCTCGCCCTGGAGTTCGTACGCAAGAATCCCGACCTCGTGCGCCGCGCCGCGCAGCTGAAGGGGGAGCCTGCGCCGATCGACGACATCCTCCGTCTCGACGCCAGATGGCGCGAGCACCTGCACCGCGCCGAGACGATCAAGGCTGAGCAGAACGAGCTCTCCAGGGAGTTCGCGAAGACGCGCGACGAGGCACTCAAAGAGCGGCTGCGCCACATGGCGGACACCGCCAAGAGCGAGCTGGCGGTGGCGGACGCGGTGAAGAAGGAGCTCGACGACCTGCTTCTCCGGGTGCCCAACGTCTTCCACGAGTCGGTGCCGGTGGGCGAGACCGAGGCCGACAACGTCGTGATCAGGGAGTGGGGGAGCAAGCCCGACCTCGGCTTCGCGGCCCGCACCCACTACGACCTGGGCGAGGCGCTGGGGATCATGGACTTCGAGCGGGCGGTCAAGATCGCGGGCTCGCGCTTCGCGTTCCTGGTCGGAGATGGAGCGCGTCTCGAGCGCGCGCTTGTGCAGTTCATGCTCGACGTGCACACGCGCGAGCACGGCTACACCGAGATGTGGTCACCGCTGCTGGTGAACAGCGCCGCCATGACGGGCACGGCCAACCTGCCGAAGTTCGCCGACCAGCTGTTCAAGGTCGACGACCACGACCTGTGGCTGATACCGACCGCCGAGGTCCCGGTGACCAACTATCACCGCGAGGAGATCCTCGACGCCGACCGGATGCCGCTCAAGTACGTCTGCTATGCGCCGTCCTGGCGCACAGAGGCCGGCGCCGCGGGCAAGGACACGCGAGGCTTCATCCGCCTGCACCAGTTTTCGAAGGTGGAGCTGGTCAAGGTGACGACGGCCGAGACGTCGCTGGACGAATTCGAGAAGCTGACGCACGACGCCGAGGACATCCTGCAGCGGCTCGGGCTGCACTACAACGTGATGCTCATGTGCACGGGGGACATGGGCTTCGCCCAGTACAAGAAGTACGACCTGAACGCCTGGGCTCCGGGACTCGACCGCTACCTGGAGGTGTCGTCGTGCTCGACGTTCAACGATTTCCAGGCGATGCGGGCGAACATCCGGTACCGCCCGGAGCGCGGCGCCTCGCCGCGGTTCGCGCACACGATCAACGGCTCGGGCCTGGCGCTGACGCGGACGATCGACGCGATCATTGAGACGTATCAGCGATCGGACGGGATGGTCACGGTGCCTGACGTGTTGAAGCCCTACATGGGCGGGGTAGAGCTGATCGGGGCGCGATAATCGCTCTCTCCCTTCGGAGGGGTGGCCGAGTCCGGTTTATGGCGGCGGTCTTGAAAACCGTTATCGGTGCAAGCCGATCGGGGGTTCAAATCCCTCCCCCTCCGCCAATGTCGCAGTGCCTGAAATCCGCGAGTGCCGGCAGTCGCGTGCTACTTCCGTGCTTTTAGACCGCGAGCGCCGGCACTCGCGTCTTTGGCGGACAGGTGCTCGGCCAGGAACTCCAGGATCCGTCGGTTCGACGTGACCTGGTTCGCCAGCGCCGCGATGCCGTGCCCTTCGTCGTCGAAGATCATCAGCTCGGCGCCGGTCGCGCGCGCGATTTGCTCGCTCTCCTCGACCGGCACGCGCGGGTCATTACGCCCATGGATCACCAGCAGCGGCGCCTTGATCTCGCTCGCGCGGTGGATGGGACTGATCTCGCGCAGGAAATCCGCCTCCGCGCCCTTCGGGTCGCCGTACTCGTTGACGCGCAGCACGCCGCGCCACGGCGGCATGTTGGCGAAGAACGTGTGCCAGTCCGCTATGCCCACGACGTCGACGCCGGCGTCCCACAGCTCCGCGTCCTCGACCAGCACGGCCAGCGTCATGAATCCTCCGTACGAGCCGCCCATCGCCGCGGTCTTGGTCGCGACTCCGGTCCGCTTCACGTGGCGCGCGCCCTCGCATCCATCCTTGACCCCGTTCCAGCGCAGGGTCTTGTCGTCGAGGCTCTGGTAGCGCATCCCATAACCGGTCGATCCCCGCACGTTGGGGAGGAACAGGTTGATGCCGATGCTGTTCAGGAGATGCGCCTGCGGGACGAACCCGCCGCGCGATTGGCCTTCGGGCCCGCCGTGGAACTGCACCACCGCGGGCCGCGGACTGTCGTCGACGCGGTAGATAAGGCCCGGGATCTCGAGCCCGTCAAAGCTCCGATACGAGACCTCGACCGGGTCGACCAGTCCCGACGGCGGGTCGGATGTGAAGGTCCGGCGCTCGCCGCCCGGCCACTCGAAGATCTCAGCCGGCCGCTTGGGCTGCTCCCAGCTGACATAGACGCCCGAGCCGTCCGACTTCCAGGCCACGTGGTACTCGGCCCCGCCGGTGTGGTCCTCGATGACGACGCCCGGCGGCAGAACGACTCGCTCGGAAGTCGTCCCCGAGTCCACGTCGACGATGCGGATC
>JBKPCW010000238.1:0-2707 GCA_046727555.1 Candidatus Dormiibacterota bacterium
CAGCAGGGCCAGGGCAAGGGCCGCGTAGGCCACGCCCACCGCCCGGCGGGCACGCCCGCCGGCCAGCACGGCGCACACCCCGAGCGCGCACAGAGCCGCCACCGCGGGCAGCGCGGGGTACACGTAGCGCCCCGGACCCACGAACTCGTAGTGGGCCGCCACCGGCAGGAGGAGGGAGACCCCGACCATGCCCCCGACGGCCGCCAGGCACACTGCGACCGGCCGGCTGCGGAAGAGCAGGTAGGCGGCGACGGGCACGGTGAGCGTGATCAGCGCTCCAAGGGCGGCGAACACCGCTGCGAGCGGAAGGGCGCCCCACGGCTCGCCCGTCCAGTACGTGAGCACGAAGACCGCGAGGTCCAGGGCGACGAAGACGCCCGTCAGCGGCCCGGGCAGGGCGTCCGACCACCGGTCGGCGAGCGCTCCCGGGGTGAGCGCGCCGTAGCTCGCCAGGTTCACGGCCAACCACGGCAGAAGGCACGCCATCGCGATCGCGCCGGAGACCGCAAGGCGCCCCAGCCGGCCTGGCCAGGCAGAGCCGGTGGCCGGCCACAGGGCCGATGCCACCAGGGCGGGAAAAAGGCCGGCGTCGGTGATCTTCACCATCAGGGCGGCGCCGAACAGGAGGCCTGTCAGGGCCGCGCGCCGCCACGTCCAGCCGCCCGCCCAGCGCACGGCCAGCAGCACGAGCAGGCCGCCGAGCGCGGTCGCGAGCGCGTCGTTGCTGATCCGCGTCCCGTTCAGGTCGAGGCCCGGGAGCAGGATGCCGAACAGGACGCTCAGGTTCGCGACCGCCGGCCGCGCGGGCGCGACCAGGCGCGCGACCGCGAGCGCCATCGGCGCGAGGGTGGCGATCAGGAGCGCGTTGATGATGCGCAGGACGTAGATGGCGCCGGTCGTTCCCAGCAGGCGATCCGCGACCGCCCAGACCGGCACCATCGCCACGTAGTAGCCGGGCGTCTGCACCGACTCGTGCGACAGCTGCCACATGTGGCGCTGCATCCACACGGCGTTGGCGCGGACGCTGATGCCGTCCGGCGGCGGCCCGACGTCGGTGAGGTCCGGGGTCGGATAGGTGCCGGCCGGATAAAAGGCGCGGTACACACCGGTCGACTGCGAGACCTCGAGCGTCTCTGGGGCGATGTAGTTCTGCCCGACCACCGGATAGACGCCACGGCTCAGCTGGACGATGAAGTCGAAGTGCTGCGCCTCGTCCACCAGCGACCAGACCGGCTGCGTCAGGGCCATGAGCAACGCCGGCGCGAGCGCGGCGAGATAGGCGAAGACCATCGCTCGCGCCCGCACGAGCGCGAGCGCGTCAGACGCTTTCGACGTCGATGCCGAGGATGCTGAGAAAGAAGCTTGCAAAGATCGTCTGGACGCCAAGCGTCAGCAAAACCGCTGCGGGGATGATCTCGCGCATCGTCACGCGAGGGTCGAGGGCGCCGAATCCGACGGCCTGCCAGCTGAGGACCGCGAGGACGGTGACCAGCACGCCGATCAGGAACATCAGGGCGCCGGCGACGAGCCCGGTCTCGAGCTGGACGTAGCGGAACATCGACGAGTAGGTCGGGTTGGGCGGATGGAAGCCCATGCGCATCGCGAACACCTTCGTGAACACGGCGAACACGATGAGCTGGTAGCCGATCAGGGAGCAGAAGCCCGCGAGGAGCAGAGTGTGGATGTCGAAGCCGAACGGGCCAATCTGCCGTGGCCCGAGCTCGAGGATGCCGCCGGTGAGCACGCCGACCCCGAACAGCGCGAGCCCGGGGTAGAGAAAGAGCCACCGCGGGCTGAACAGGAGCATGAAGCGCATGTGGCGCCAGCCATCGCGCCAGGTGCGGAGGTGGGGCGGTCGCGAGCGGCCGTCGGGGCGCAGCGTGACCGGGACCTCCGTGATGCGAAGTCGCTGCAGCGAGGCCTTGATGACCATCTCGCTCGCAAACTCCATGCCGGTCGCGCGCAGGCGGAGCCGGTCGATGGCGTCCTTGCGAAACCCGCGCAGCCCGCAGTGCATGTCGCCGACCGGCGTGTGGAAGAAGACGCGGCTGATGTAGGTCAGCACGGGGTTGCCGACCCAGCGATGCGACCAGACCATCGCCCCCGTCTCGATGCCGCCGGCAAAGCGGTTGCCCATGACCAGGTCAAACCCGTCACGCAGCTTCTCGACCAGGGGGCCGATGGCTTCGAAGTCGTAGCTGTCGTCGGCGTCGCCCATGATCACGTAGCGACCGCACGCCGCCTCGATGCCTCCGATCAGGGCGCTGCCGTAGCCCTTGCGCGGCACGTCGACGACGCGCACCCCCAGCTCGCGCGCCACCGCCTGCGAGCCGTCGGTGCTGCCGTTGTCGGCGACGACGATCTCGGCGGCAAGGTCCAGCCTCGAGATCGCGCGCTGAGCCTTGCGGATGCAGGTGGCGAGCGTCTCGACCTCGTTGAGGCACGGCATGACGATCGAGAGCTCGACCGTGGTGGGCGGCGCCGGACGGTCGGCCTGCTTGCGCGGGCGCTGGGCGACGCTCATGGTCGTGCAGCGTAACGCGGGGGCAGCGAATCCTTGCCCAGGAAAAGAAGTGACCCCGACGGATCGCCTCTCGGGAGCCGGTACACGGCCTTGCGGCCCTGTTCCCGCCCCCTCGAACGTTTCCCTCGGGGCCGTCGAGAAAGGTAAGGGAACGCGCGGCGAATGCGCAAGGCCCGAAAGTCA
>JBKPCW010000239.1:0-8344 GCA_046727555.1 Candidatus Dormiibacterota bacterium
GCGATCCTCGTCTGGTCCGCCGAGCCCCTGCATCACGCCGTCCACCGAGACGTTGGTGGTGGTCGTCAACCTCATGGGGTCACCTCCACATGTGCATGACTGGTGCACTCATAAGGTGAAAATAGCAAGCCGCAGACGGAGCGCCCCGACTCTGCTGGCAGCATGACGCCCCTCCCTGCACGGAGCCGGGATCGTGCTACGGACCCCAGTGCGGAGTCTCGGCTGACGACTGGTCGCCGACCCAGAGCGTTCGTGCGTGCGTCCCGTCCGCCAGGGCGATCCGGAGCTCGTTGTGGTCTGACCCCGGAGCGTAAACCTGGAACACGATCTGCGACCCATCAGGGGACCAGTCGCCCTCGAGCTCCCAGGTCGTAGCGTCGCGCTTAAACACCCGGCGCGGTTCGCCGCCGGCCGCCGGGACCACCCACAACTCGCGGTCCTCGACGCCGGTGACTGCCCTTGCCAGACAACGTCCCACGGGCTCACGATCCAACGATGGACACTCCTCTGGCCCAGCCAGACCTCCCATCCCTGTTCACGCCGGATTTCTATCGATACCCGTACCCCGTCTACACCGCACTGCGAAAACACGATCCCGTGCACTGGGACGAGGAGCACCAACTCTGGGTCGTGACGCGATTCGCGGATGTCGCGGCAGCCCTCGTCAACCCACGTCTGGTGCGCGGCTCGGCGGAAGTGACCGTCGAAACGGACGATCCCTTGCGCCGAGTGCTGTCGCGGATGTTGATGTTCTCAGAGCCACCGAGGCATACGCGACTGCGATTGCTGGTCAATCGAGCATTTGCGCCGAGGCGAATCGATGGCATGCGCCAGCGGATTCAAGCGATTGTCGATCAACTCTTTGAACGAATCGGCGGACGCCGCGACCTGGACTTAATCGCCGACCTGGCCTATCCATTACCTGTAATTGTCATCAGCGAAATGCTCAGCTTGCCAAGCGGCGATACGGACCAATTCAAGCGCTGGTCAGACGACGTCATCGCATACTCTGCCGGGGCGATTGGCACCGAAGACCGGGCGCGAACCAGCGTTACTGAGTTGCTCGCGTACTTCAAAGAACTGGTTGGCCGGCTACGAACCCGGCCGGACGACACGATCATGAGCGCGCTCGTCGAGGCCGAGAGCGCCGGCAGCCGCCTGGATGGCGAGGAGTTGCTGGCGAACGCGATCCTGCTCCTCATGAATGGACATGAGACGACGACAGACACCATCGGGAATGGGGTGTTCGCGCTGCTTGAAAACCGGGACCAGCTCGAGAAGTTGCAAGCGCAACCGGAACTCATCGTGAGCGCGACCGAAGAGATGATGCGATACGACGGCGCGGTGCAGCTACGAGGAGCGGGCGCGGCCCAGGAAGTCACGATCGGCGGCAAGGAGATCGCCCCTGGGCAGACGGTCTATATGGTGATAGCCGCTGCTAATCGCGATCCCGAACAATTTGCGGAACCGGACCACTTCGACATCGAGCGATCGCCCAACCGGCATCTCGAGTTCGGAAACGGCATCCATTTCTGCATCGGCGCGGCCCTCGCCCGAGCCGAAACGCAGATCGCGATCAGTTCGCTGCTGTCGAGGTGCCCCCACCTCGAGTTGGGAGGTGATCAGCTCGAGTGGAAGTCCATCCCCGTCTTTCGCGGCTTGAAGTCGTTGCCTATTCATGTTTGAGGCGTTAAGGCGAGGTCTGGCGGTGAGGGGTTTGTGGGCCGCGGTGGACTCGAACCGCGCCGGTTAGCCGAAAACAGCCACCCGTCGGTCGATCTCAGAGGTCTACTCAAGCGCCGGCTGCCGCAACCATGGCTGCCATCAGGTCGACAGCTTCGGTGTTGTCGAGTCGGTTGTCTCGGACCAACGAGCTCCAGGCCCCGAACCCAATCGCGAGTCCGACCGCGCCGCCGACGCGGGCGCGCCGCCGGCCTCGCTGGCGCCGTCCCCGCATCAGGGTGGCGTGCATTGCCGAGAGCTGGCGTTGGAAGCCTTCGACAGGAGGTATCAGAGCGGGCACGAGGGGCGCGTCCCTGAAGACGTTGTCAAGCATCCTCTGATTGCGTTCATACCAGTGGTAAAGCTCCGCCAGCGCGCGCCGGAGACGCTGGGATGGATCCTCGATCTCGACCCAATCGTCCGGACTCGGCGTGGGGTTGAGGAATAACCAGTGCATCGAGCAAGCGCCAAACAATGCATCCTCGTCTGGAAAGTGGCGGTAGACGGTGCCGCGCTGCACCCCGGCCTCCTCGGCGACTGCCGTCACCGTAGTCCGCAGTGGGCCGACGGTACCGTGAAGCTTCATCGCCGCCTCGGTGATTCGTAGCCGGGTCTCAGCCTCGAGCTTGGCGCGCCTGACCTGGCGGTAGCGACGCCGTGACCTTACGGCGTCTGATCCGCTGCCCCCGTCTTCGCTATCCGTGACCTCTGTCACCTTCCTGGCCAATTTCACCGGTCAATGCTGTTCGATCGATATTGACACAAAGCATAGCCGTGTGTATATTCGCCACACACGGTTGTTTAACGAATATGGAGGTGCTCCGATGCAAGCAGCAAGCCAGACGATTCAGCGCTTGGACGAAGCCCGGGGCACGTGGGCCCGGGTCTTCCGAATCTTCTTCGCGCTCGTGCCAACCCCGGCCGTGCGGGCGATGAGGAAGGCGATCCAGATCGGTCCGATCGAAGAGCTCGTCGTCGTCGGTCGGAGGAGCGGCCAGGACCGTCGGGTTCTGATCGTGCTCGCACAGGTTGGCCGCCTCTGGTATGTCGGCCACCCCAACGGCGACGGTGCGGATTGGGTGCTCAATCTGATCGCCGCGGGCCGGGCAACAGTAATGACCCGCGCCGGCGCAACCGCCGTCCGCGCGGTCCTGCTGGGGCCCGGCGAGGAGCGGAACATCGCGATTCGCGAGCACACGCGCCAGCAAAAGGCGCTGCCGACCCGGCTGCTGTATCGAGCAGCCCGGAGGTACGTCACGTCGGCCGGAGCGTTCTTCCGCCTCGAGCCTGAGACGGACCGATGAGCTCCGGATCTCGTCGTCAGTCGTCGGCACGCCCACGTTCCTTCCAGATCGGTCGTCTCTGGTTGCTCATCTTCGTGCCGTTTGCGGTCCTGCCATTCACGTTCCTCTCCGGGATCGTGGTGCCTTACACGGCGCTCTGGGGCCACGCGGTGTTCCATCTGATCTATCTGCCGATCCTGGCCGCCGGGTGGTGGGCGCTCTGGCGTTTCGTCCGTGAGCCCTCCAACCTCGCCCTGCGCGTGATCGTGGCTTTGATGCTGTTCTGCCAGACCTCCGCTCTCTTTGGCCACGCCGGCGAGCTGGCGTCGGTGGTGCAGCGGGGCTTCTTCAGCGCGCCTTATTCGATCTTTTTGGAGAACCCCCACATGTTCTTCGCGAACTTCGCGATTGCGGGGATCGTGGCGAGCGAGCTGCTGCTCATCGTGCTGACCGTTACGGCAGCCGCCCAGCGACTCTTCCGCCGCTCGCCAGGGGTCACGGCCGGGCAAGCTTCTACCTCAGCCTGAACGAGCTGATCCTGATCTGGGTCTGACTTCGACCCGTCTTATCTGCGTCCCGCTTCGCTGCGTACGCGGTCCAGCTGGGTGATCTGGATCACGTTGCCGCAGGTGTCATTCACCTGGGCGATGGTCGAGCCCGTCACCTTTGTGGGCGGCATCTTGAACTCGGCGGCGCCTTTCATCCTTTCGTAGTCGCGCTTGACGTCATCGGTGTAGAACATGACCGCGGGCTGGCCCTGCTCGAAGAGGGCCTGCTGGAAGGCTTTGGCCGCGGGGTTGTCGTTGCGCTCCAGATGCAGCTCGGCGCCATCCGGCTCTTCGGGCGACGCCACTGTGAGCCAGCGATACCCTCCTTGTGAAACGTCGGTCTTCTTCACGAAGCCGGCCACCTGGGTGTAGAAGCGCAAGGCCTTGTCGAGATCGTCCACGTAAATGGTTGCCAGCTTGATCTTCATTGGTTTCCTCCAGTGACATTCGCAGCCTTGGCCGCGTCGATGGTTTCAGCCTAGGCCCGGCAATCCGCGATTGCTTCTTCATTTCTGACGGGTCTAAGCCCCTCGCCGTTTTGGAGGAGCCGATGGCGGCCTGAGAGCCTCCCCTCAGGCGGGGGGCGCTACCCGGCCACGGTAGGCGATGCCCGGAAGGATGAGCCCAAGGACCGCTCCACCGCCAGGAAGCAGAAGGCCGAGGAAGTTCGCCGGATCCAGGATCGCGCCCTCCTGGAGCAAGAGCCCAATCCCAAGACCGGCAACCAGGCCGACGATCATCCCCACCACTCGGGCCGAGCCGCTGGGGAACTGGAACAAGGTCGCCACCATGCCGATGATCCCGAGCACCGCCGCGATCACGCCCAGGATGCCGGCCCATGTCGACAGCGGGGCAACGTCGTCGACGATGATCAGGATGTTGCCGTCACACGTGTTGCTGGTCCCCGCCACAGCGAGGACCCGCGTGTAGTGGTCGTAGTCGGCGATGCGGTAGGGGCCCGCTGCGCCGCTGACGCTGTTGCCCTGCTTGTCCAGGAGCGGAAGGCCGATGCCGAACAGCAGCACCTTGAGCTGTGCGGATTTCTGCGCGGTCGGCGCGGTAGCCTGGCCGTTCAGCACGTCGGCATCCTTGACATGCCAGGTGGATGCAACAGCGAGGTCGATCGGTCCCGACTTCGAAGCGGTGGCCGTGGCGGTGCAGCCGCCGCTCACGGTTGCCTGGGCAAATACGGGAGCTGCCAAAAGACCGATAAGGACAAGCAGCGCCACGCCGGCAAGGCGGGCAACCCGTCTCAAACCGTGCGGCCGGAGCGTATCCATGTGCATCCTCAGCCTCTGGATCGAAAACGCCCGTCTGCCCGTAACAGACCGGAATCCGTGTTTAGAGGCGTTAAGAAGGGCGCGACGACGCCAGGCTATAAATCATTGCCTGGCCACAGATCCCGTATTGACAGTCCAACGCGGAGTGCAATGATGGTGGTGGCCCCGGTGAATTTGAAAGGCGCAAGCCGGAAGGGTTCGCTGGGGTCACTTGCGTTCTGGAGGGCGACGGGCGCCTGGACACCAGGCGCCCTCTTGCCGCCGCTGCATTGAGCCCCCGCTCAGCTCCAGTGGGCGCGTCCTCTCGCCAGGCTGCTGCCACTGAAAAGCCGCAGGGCCAGCAGAACGATCACAGCCCCGATGAAGGCGATCAGCATCGCGCTGAGAATCGGATGCCCCGCGATCGCGATGCTCCAGTGAAATACGCCGGCCAGAAAACCGCCAACCAGGGCACCCACGATGCCGGCGATCAGATCACCCACAAGTCCGAGCCCGTGTCCCAGCGCCAGGTGACTGGCGAGGAATCCGGCCACGAGTCCGATGACAATCCACAAGAGAATCGTGTCGAAGTCGAGAACCATAAGAATCAGTCCTCCTTTCGCCGCCTAAAACGCGGGGGGTTGGGCGGTGTACTCGGACGATGTGTAGAGATGTAAACGATTGCGCCTGTCCCGAGGCCTTTGCATACTGGTCTCATGGCTTCCTACACGCTCAACAAGCGCGCGGTGGCGCACGCTCGGCGTCTCATCGACGACGGACAGTACGTTCTTGACAGTGACTGGGGCGAGGTCCAGCCGGGAGCGGAAGACGAGAATGCATTCCTGGAAGGTCATTCATGGGACGAGTACGCGGAGTGGCACCTCGGCCTTACGGAAGGAGCGACTGACGAGACCAAGAGCCGCTACGCGTTCGTCTATGGAGACTTCCGCCGCGTCCACCGAACGGGTCTGATCGCCTGCAACTACCGCGCCGCCGAGTGGCGGCATAAGGACATCGAGCTCGCCGCTCACAGGCTTCTGCAGCGGCTCGACAAGGCTCGCGCCTGAAGGCAGTCCCTGGAGAACCGATGCGCTGCGCGTTCTAACTGTTTGGAGGTGCAGCCATGGACATAGTCGCCCTGTTGGTCGATCTCCTGATCGCCCTGTGGCTTCTAGCGGTGATCGTGGCTATAGCGCGGGCCTGGCAGGCCAGACTGCCCCGACCCGTCCCACTTTCACCTGAAGCCCGGAACCAGTTCGTGAGCTCCTGGCACCGGATCGCCGCTGGATTCATAGACGCGCCCCGAGAAGCGGTTCACCAAGCCGATGCGCTGGTCCTCTCCCTGCTCCGTGAGCGGGGGCGTCCAGTGCAGAATGACCGACTCCCGAAACCAATCCGGGAGGCTCGCCGCTGCGTTGCCCGTGAAAGCACCAACGGGACCGAAGGACTGCGCCTGGCGATGGTCCACTACCGGTCGATATTCACGCACTCGCTAGGCAGTCGACCGCCGGAGCCGGACCGGCAGGATGTTCGCCGGCGCGAGATGGCCTAGGGGGCGGGTCACAGTCCAATCGACCAGTGCTGGCAGTGCTGCGGACCTGAACGCAGTCCTCCCACAACCGGATCAAGGACACCGCCCGGTGATCCGGTAGACCGCTGGCTCCGTATTAGTCAGCGTCAGGACCGGGCTCGCCTTCGGATGACCGGTGGCGCGATTTCCCGGCGTCGAGGAGGACAACGGGATGAATGACGATCGAGCAGCAGATGCCGGCCGTCTCGAGCAGATTCTGAGGTCGGTCGACCATTTCAAACCGGTGGCGACCCGCCGCGGCTTCATGCAGAAGCTCCTGCTTACGGGTGGCGCGGCCGCAGCCGCGGCGGCCGGGGCTTCACGCGTGGTGACCGTGTTCGCTGATTCGGGAAAGGTCGTCGACTTCGTCAACGCCGCGGTCGGCGCCGAGCGAATCGGCATCGCGTTCTACGGCAATGCGCTGGGCAGCGGATCACCCTACTCCGTCTCCGGCGATCCGGCGACCCATACGTTGTTGAACGAATCGCATCGCGGCTACTTCACGGCCGCGTTCAACCAGGAGAGCTCTCACCTAGCTGCTCTGCTCGCCAACGGCGGTGCATTCCCGTTCACACGTTTCGGATTTCCGGCCGGCTCCTATGACAACGCGCCGGCAATGCTGGCGATGGGGCAGAAGCTGGAGTCGATCTTCATCGGCGCCTACCTCGGCGCGGTGAAGGCAGGCGCCGCAGATGGCTCGAGCCTTGGCGTTTTCGTCGCCGAGACTGCGGCACAGATCTGTGGCATCGAATGCGAGCACCGGGTGCTCATCAACGACATCGCCGGGACCGACCCGCCCAACGACAGGTTCTACGAGGGTGATGTTTTGGCGCCGCCGTCCGGCGCGGTGGGCGACACAGGCGCGCGCTCGACGGTCTACGCGACGGGTGGTGACGCGGTCAAGGCACTGCTGGCGCTGGGAATCTCGCCAAGCTGACAAGGACGATGCTGCCCGGCCGGTTTTTCGCCGGCCGGGCCAGCGTCAATGCGAGCTCGTCGATCGCTCCCTCAACCAGGACAATCGTAAGCATGGGAAAGATCGTCATCAGCGAAAACGTCACGCTCGACGGAGTGATCCAGGACCCGGCCGGCGTCGAGGGCTTCAAGCTCGGCGGCTGGCTTGGTCGCATTGGCAGCCAGGGTCGCGAAGAGGCGGCGAAGGTGGCGCTGGACGAGGCGCTGGGCGCCGAAGCCTTTCTGTTGGGCCGGCGGAGCTACGAGTTCCTGGCCGCCCGGTGGCCATCCCGAAGCGGCCCATTCGCGGAGAGGTTGAACAGCCTGCCCAAGTACGTCGTTTCCTCGACTCTCGACGCGCCTGCGTGGAACAACACGACGGTACTGAAGGGGGACGTGATAGAGGAGGTCTCGAAACTGAAGCAGCAGCTCGAAGGGGAAATCGTTGTCGCCGCCAGCTTCCAGCTCTGGCACATGCTCCTGGAGCACGACCTGGTTGACGAGCTGCGCTTGATGATCTACCCGGTCGTGCTCGGGGCCGGCAAGCGTCTCTTCGGCGAAACCGGCGAGAAGAAAGTCATGCGCTTGGTCAGCATCAGGACCGTCGACGACCTGGCCCTGCTCACCTACGAGACTGTCTAGCAGTCGGTCGGCCTCAGCCGAGATGGTGGATCAGGAAACGCGTCTCCGCACGGCTCGCCCGGTTGAACAGCTCACCATCACAACCGGTCCAGGTCCGCTTCCTCGCGGGCGAGCGCTGCAGAATCAGGTCTCGCCTGCCTTGCGATCAACCGCCCTGCCGCCGCAAGCTCACCTTCCAGGTCAAGCTCCGGATCGCCCCCACGGTCCAGGCCCACGGCCGCCTTCAGCACGCCGTCCACGAGGTAGAAACCGACGACCTTCCGGTCCTTCACCGAACCGCGAATCACGAAGCGGTCCCACCTGCGGACGTGGCCCACGTACTCGAGCTTGTGCTTGTACTCGTCCGACCAGAACGTGTGGATGTAT
>JBKPCW010000240.1:0-7307 GCA_046727555.1 Candidatus Dormiibacterota bacterium
GACCCGTCGAGACGTTGCGGCGGACCTTCGCCCCGACCTCGCCCTCGGCGCACAGCGCGCCGTCCGTGGTGTGCACGTCCACGCGCCACACGACGATCGACGACGGTGCGCCGCCAACGGGCGGTCGCTTCTGCGTCAGCGTCCAGCGCGCGTAGATCGTCTCGCCGGCGTGGACCGCGCGTGGAAACTTCCAGTTCAGCCACTCCCATTCGGCGATCGAGGGCACGGGCATGTCGACCGAGCCGAGGCCAACCGCCATGGCGACCACGAGCGCGGGCGGCGCGGCGCGCTGGCCGTCCGTGGCCTCGATGGTGAGTGGCGAGAGGTCGCCGGCCACGCCGGCAAACAGCGCTATCTCGGCTTCGGTGACGGTGCGGCGGCGCGTCGTCCACTCGCCGCCAAGGGGAAGGTCGTCGAAAGAGAGCGGCTCCAGATCGCAGCCGAGTATAGATCGATCTCCCAGGTTGCCGCGTTAACCTATCCGGACTTCAGATGGAACCAGCCGGCGTACTGCTCGTCGTGTCGGTCCTGCTGGTGGCCGCCCTGATCCTGCTGACCCTCTCGATGATGAGGATCCGGGGCACGACACGTGAGGTGGAGGCGGCGCTCGCCGACGAGAGCGGCGCCCGCGACCGCGCGGCCCTCCTGCTGGCGATCGCGTCGGCGGTCAACTCGTCCCTGGCGCTCGAGGAGGTGCTCAACGTCGCCCTCACCCACGCCGGCAGGATCATGGGCGCGGTCGCCGGCGCCATCTACCTCGTCAGGCCGGGCAAGGCCGAGCTCTACCGCGAGGCTTCCTACAACCTGAACAACCGCGCGCGAGGCGGGACCCGCAAGGCCGACGAGGAGCCCTTGCGCTCGGCGGTCACGGCGATGCGGCCGCTCGTGGTCAAGCTGGACGAGCGCTCCGCGCCGGGTCTCGAGGCCGGCGGCCACCCAGAGCACGTGCTTGTCGTGCCGATCCTTCGCTCGGGGCAGCTGATGGGCGCGATGGAGCTTTACCTCAACGCCTGGCGCGAGCTGAACGAGGACCAGGCAGACCTCCTGAACGGCGTCGCGTCGCAGGCCGCGATCGCCATCCGCCACGCGCAGCTCTTCGAGGCGCAGGAGGAGAACGCGCTGACCGACGAGCTCACCAAGCTGCCCAACCGGCGCGCGCTCGCCCAGCGATTCCTGCAGGAGACGCAGCGCGCCCGCCGCCAGCACCACTCGATCGCCTTCCTGATGATCGACCTCGACCACTTCAAGCAGGTCAACGACACCTTCGGCCACCTCAACGGCGACGCCGTGCTCGCTGAGCTGGCGCAGATCCTCGTCGCCGGCGCGCGCGAGTCGGACGTCTGCGCGAGGTATGGAGGCGAGGAGTTCGCCCTCATCCTTCACGAGACGACGGAGTCGGGGGCGCGCGTGCTCGCGGAGCGCATTCGGGCCAAGGTCGCCGCGGCGACGTTTCCCGGCGGGCTGAAGCTGACGATCAGCGTCGGTGTCGCGGCCACCGATGAGCCGAACCTCTTCACGCAGCTGATCGACCGCGCGGACCAGGCGCTCTATGCCGCCAAGCAGGGCGGCCGCAACCAGGTCCGGGTGGCGGACATGAGCGGCCCAGCGCCGAGACCGCACCAGGCCAGGGCGGAGGCCGAACCGGTCTAAAGTCCCCCTCGGTGGGTCACTTCTGCCTCGTGTGCGGGGCCCCGCTCGTCATGCGCACCATCGACGACCGTGAGCTGGAGGCGTGCCCCAACGACGACTTCGTCCTGTGGCGCGACCCGAAGGTCGCGACCGCGGTGGTCGTCGAATCGGGCGACGGCATCGTCCTCGGCCGCCGCGCCATCGAGCCCGCGTACGGCGAGTGGTGCCTGCCCGGAGGCTTCGTCAACCACGACGAGCATCCCGCCGAGGCGGCCGTGCGCGAATGCTGGGAGGAGATCGGCGCCGAGGTCGAGCTGCTGGAGCTGCTCGGCGTCTACCACGTCGCCAAGACAGGTGCCTCCTCCATCGTCGGCGTCGGCTACCGCGGCCGCCTCGCCGGCGGCGAGTCGATCAGCGCGGGGCCGGAGATGCTCGAGGTGCGGTCGTTCAGGCCTGACGCGTTGCCGCCGATCGCGTTTCCGAGTCACCGAGAGGTGCTCGCGATGTACGCCGGCGCACGAGGCCGGTCTGCAGCGCGGCCATCACCAGCACCAGCAGGATCGAGACCACGGCGCAGGCGGTGAAGCCCGTCGCGTAGCCGTACCGCTGGAACGCCGGACCGAACACCAGCGGGCCGAGCGAGAGGCCGAGGAACAGGATCGTCCCGTAAACGCCCATCGTGACGCCGCGCGTCGACGTGTTTGACAGGTCGCCGAAGACGACGCCTGCGGCGACGAACGCCGTGGCCATGAAGGGCGTCGCGAGCGCGATCACGACCGCCGGCAGCCAGAACCCGGTCATGTGTCCCAGGACGATCGAGGCCAGGCACCACACGACCACGCCGGCGGCGACGATCGGCCAGCGGCGTCTGGCCCGGTCCACCAGCCCACCCGCTACAGGTCGTGAGCTCGCGTTGAAGATCGCCTGGATGGCGAGCAGGTAGCCGACCTGGGCGCTGGGCAGGCCGAGCGCCTCCTTGGCGAAGATCGGCGCGAACGCGCCGAAAGTTCCCCAGGCGAGGGTCATGCTGAGCAGCCCGACCACGACGGGCACGAAGGCGGCCTGTCGCGTGAGCGCCCGCAGCGGGCCCCGCAACGAGAGTCCACGGCCCGTTTGCTGCCGCGTCTGGCTGGTCAGCAGAGCACCTGGGATCGTGAACGCGAGCAGGGCCGTCGTCACGCCGATGTCGGTGCGGACGTCGATCCACCTGAGGGCGACCCCGGCGAGGGCGGGCCCGAGCGTGAAGCCGACCTGCATCGACAGCGTCAGCCAACCCATCGCCCGGCCGAGCCGTCCCTTGGGCACGGATTCGGTCACCGCGCTGAAGACGGCCGACTGCTGGACGCCCGCGGCGAGGCCGCCCACGACCTGCCAGAGGAACAGCGGCGGGACGGTCGTGGTGAACGCGGTCGCGACCTGTGACACCGCCGTCATCACGAGCGAGAACCCGAGCAGGTTGCGTGCGCCGAACCTGTCCACGAGCACGCCCGCGGGGAGCGAAAGCAGCGCGGCGGCGAAGGTCGCGACTGAGAAAAGGGCGCCGACCTCGAAGCGGCTCGCGCCCAGGGAGTACGCGTAAAGCGGGACAGTCAGGCCGCGGGCGGCGATGGTGGCGAAAACCGAGCCCGCCAGGATGTACAGGAACACCATCCGGCGCGAGTCAGCGACGGGCGGGCTCACCGTGCCTACCATACCGGCGACATGGTGCGCGAACGAGTTGGCGACTGGCGCCTCGCCTGGCGGTTCGCGCTCGCCGGCCTGGTCGCGGGGCTGCTGGTCATCTCCCTAGCTCAAACCTCCCTCACGGCCGGGACATTCGATGCGGCGCAGGACCGCCTGTTCCCGGCGCCCGCGCCCGACCCTCGGATCACGCTGGTGGCGATCGACCAACTCTCGGCCAAGAACCTTGGCGGCTATCCGCTTGTCTCCAACGCGTACCACGCCAGGGTCATCAACTACCTGATGAGCCTGCATCCGAGCGTGATCCTCTTCGACGTTCCGCTCACGGTGCAGACGCCGCCCGACGCCGAGACGGGGGCGGACACCAACAAGCCTCTCGTCGACGCCTTGACGGCGGCGGCGGGCAAGATCGTGCTCGTCTGCACCGCCGACCAGCTCCCGCAGCCGATGTTCGAGGTGGGAGAGCTCGTCGGCGAGCGGACCTTCGGCACTCCCGACGGGGCCAACGCCGTGCGCGGAGTGGCGCTGAGGCCGAAGTCGACGTGCTCCGAGAACGAGGCGGACGAGCCCGCGTTCCTCCAGGCGCTCCGCATCTCCGAGGGCATCACGGACGCGGTGGCGACAAACGGCGCCCAGGCGCAGTTCGGGCCTCATCGCATCCCGCTGTTCAAGGGCGAGATGCTCATCAACTTCACGCTCGGCTCCGGACCCACATGCACGTACGCCGAGATCTTCCAGGGCAGCTGTCTGCACCCGGAGCTGATCACCAACCACATCGTCGTGGTCGGGCCGAAGATCATCGACGCGGGCGACGTCTATGCGCAGCCGGTCGCCTTTCCCCACAACGCGAGCTTCTGTCCGCCGACACGGCAGCGCTGCATGCTCGACAACCAGAACTACGGCTACCGCATCGAGGCCGACGCGATGAGCACGATCCTCCAGGACCGCTACATCCGCACCCAGCCGAACATCTCGCTCATCGTGACCTCGCTCGTGCTGGCGACCGTCATCGGCCTCCTGGTGTACCTGCTGTCCTTCCGCCTGGCCGTGGTCGTGACCGCCGGAGTGCTGGTCGGCTACTACGCGTTCACCTACGTGCTCGGCCGGCTGGGCTTCATCGGGGACCCGCTCTACGCCCCACTCGCCATCGTGCTCGGCGCGACCTTCTCGCTCGGCGCACGCTACGTGCTCGAGGAACGGGAGAGGCGCAAGGTCGAGCGCATCTTCGGCCACTACATCGACCCGCGCGTCGCGCAGCAGCTCGCGGCCAGACGATCCGTGGACGAGCTGATCTCCCACGGCGAGCGGCGCGACCTCACCGTCCTCTTCATGGACATCCGCGGCTTCACGGCCATGTCCGAGTCGATGCGCGCCGACGACGTGCTCGCGTTGATCCAGGACTACCTCGACGAGATGAGCAAGCTGATCCTCAAGTGGGACGGCCTGATCGACAAGTACGTCGGTGACGAGATCATGGCGATGTGGAACGTGCCCCTGCCCCAGCCCGACCACGCGCTGCTCGCCATCAGGTGCGCGTACGACCTGATCAGCAACGCACCCGCGCTGCAGGCGAAGCTCGCGGCGCGGGGCCTGCCGCCGATCGCCTGGGGCATCGGCGTCAACACCGGCGCCGCTGTGGTCGGCAACATGGGCAGCCAGGATCGCCTCCAGTACACGGCGCTCGGCGACACGATCAACACCGCCGCCCGCTTCTGCAGCGCCGCCCCGGCGTTCAACCTCCTGGTCGGCTGGCCGACCTACAACGCCTGCTCCGACTACATCGCGGTGGACGAGATGCCTGGGCTGCAGCTCAAGGGCAAGTCAGCGGAGACGTTCCGCATCCTGAAGGTCACGGCCATCCGCGAGAACACGGGCGCGCCCTGGGTGCCGATCCCGACTGACGCGGCGGTCGCCGCTTACGACACCAAGCGCAAGATCTACGCCACCCAGGAAGTCTTTGCCTGACGACCCGATCCAGCGGGCGGCCGAGCTGCTCGCCAGGGCGCGTCACGGGGTGGCCCTGACGGGCGCCGGGATCTCGGCCGAGAGTGGGATCCCTACGTTCCGCGGCGAGGGCGGACTATGGACCCAGTACGACCCCGTGAAGGTAGCCTCGATCGACACCTTCCTGGCCGACCCGACCGCCTACTGGACCGTCTCCCGGGAACGCGGCCGCGTTGCCCTGGCCGCGAAGCCAAACGCGGGCCACCTGGCGCTCGCCGAGCTCGAGGCGGCGGGGCGGCTCGTCGGCGTCGTGACGCAGAACACCGACGGCCTCCACCAGGCCGCGGGCACCAGGCACGTCGTCGAGCTGCACGGCAGCGGCCGGACCGTGGAGTGCCTCACCTGCGGCCACCTCGAACCGCGGGTGGACGTCCAGGCCCGACTCGACAGCCAGATGCCTCCACGGTGCCAGAGCTGCGCCGGGCGGCTGCTCAAACCGACCGTCGTCTTCTTCGGCGAGCCCATGCCGCCCGCGGCGGTGGAGCAGGCGTTCGACCTCGCCCTGGCCGCCGACGTGATGCTCGTCGTGGGGTCGTCGCTGGTCGTCTTCCCGGCGGCGGAGGTGCCGCTGGTCGCCGCGCGCGCGGGGGCGACGCTGGTCGTCGTCAACGCGGAGCCGACGCCCATCGACCGCCTGGCCGAGGTCGTCATCCACGGCCGCTCGGGTGAGGTCCTGCCGGCGATCGTTCGCGCTACAGGTGCGTGACGCTGCCGGCGACGTAGGTCCGGCCGTCGACGATGAGCTCGCCCTTCGGGCCGATGTTCTCCGCCACACCCTCGGCGCCGTCGATGCGGACGCGCCGGCCGAGCGTCGCCGACCGCTCCCGCCAGCGCCCGAGCACGGCTACGTCGGGAGCCCCGGTCCACGCCGCGACCTCGTCGCGCAGGCGCCCAAGCAGCTCGTCTCGCGGCGTGCCAAGCATCGCCGCGCCCTCGGGCGCCCACGTCAGGTTGATCCCGATCCCGCAGACGGCCTTCTGGGGTGTCGTCTCGACCAGGATGCCGCCCAGCTTGCGGTCCTCGAGCAGCAGGTCGTTGGGCCACTTCAGTCGGACATCGGGGCCGCAGGCCTGCGCGGCCGCGACGCCCAGGGCCAGGCTCAGCAGCGGTCGCGGTTCGAGGACGAACGAGACCAGCAGCGCAGTCCCGGGCGGCGCCTCCCAGCGCCGGTCCATGCGGCCGCGGCCGGCGGTCTGGTGGTCGGCGACGACGATCGCGCCGATGGGCAGCTCCCGCGCGACGTCCTGGGTCGAAGGCACCGAATCGAGGCGCAGAACTTGCCCGTGACCCACGCTCGGTAAGCTACGGCAAGGCCATGAAGATCCACCGCGCGATCGTGCTCGTGGTGCTGATGGTGATCGCGACCGGCGCGTTCGTGTTGCTCCTGTCCGCCGGCATCGCCAGCTTCGATGGCCGCAGCCTGATCGCGCTCCTCGTTGTCGTTGTCGCGGCCGCGATCAGCGGCGTGGCGTTCAGCTGGAGGCGGTACGGCCGGCGTTCGTGATGCCGCCATTACGCCTCGGCTATAAGGCGTCCGCCGAGCAGTTCTCGGCGCGCGAGCTGCTCGACTTCGCGTGCGCGGCCGAGCAGCACGGATTCGACTCCGTGTTCGTCAGCGACCACTTTCAGCCCTGGCGTCATTCCGACGGCCACGCGCCGTTCGCCTTCTCGTGGCTCGCCGCGGTCGGCGAGCGCACGACACGCCTGCTGCTCGGCACCTCGGTGAACACGCCGACCTTCCGCTACCATCCCGCGATCGTCGCCCAGGCCTTCGGCACGCTGGGTGAGCTGTTTCCGGACCGCATGGTCCTCGGCGTCGGCACCGGCGAGCACCTGAACGAGGGTGCGCTCGGCATTCCCTGGCCGGACAATCGGGAGCGCTTCGCCCGCCTGCGCGAGGCCGTCCGCCTCATCAAGCTGCTGTGGACCGAGCAATCGGTGACGTTCGACGGCGAGTACTACCACACGCGCAACGCGACCATCTACGACAGACC
>JBKPCW010000241.1:0-5775 GCA_046727555.1 Candidatus Dormiibacterota bacterium
AGCCGGTAGTGCTCGCCGATCTCACCGACCGCGGACAGCACCTGGGGCAGTCGCGACCGCGGGACCACTCCGTCGTGGAGGTAGTAGTTCGGTTTGATCCGTCCCAGCGCGCCGATGGCGCCCTTGCGTCCCGCCCAGAGAAGCTCGCGCTCGGCCGGGGTCTGCGCCTCGCGCAACCCGTAGCCCTGGTTCTCGGCGAGGACCTGGGTGATCGCGGTCATGAGCTCGCGCGTCGACTCGGCGGTGCCGTCGACCTCGACGAGGAGCACGGCGCCGGCGTCGGTCGGGTAGCCGGCGTGGTAATGGGCCTCGACCGCGCCGACGGTGACGCTGTCCATCATCTCCAGCGCCGCGGGGACGATGCCACGGCCGATCACCGCCGACACCGCCTGGCTCGCGGCCTCGATGGTGGGGAACGCTGCCAGGAGCGTGGCGATGCTGGGCGGGATGCGCAGGAGCTTCACCTTGACCTTGGTGATCGCGCACAGCGTTCCCTCGGACCCGACCAGCACGCCGCAAAGGTCGTAACCGTTGCGGTCGGGGGCATCGCCGCTGACCCAGTGCACCGAGCCGTCCGCGAGCACCACCTCCATGCCGAGCACGTGGTTGGTCGTGACGCCGTAGTACAGACAGTGCGGGCCGCCCGAGTTCTCGGCGGCGTTGCCGCCGAGGGTGCAGGCCTTCTGGCTCGAGGGATCCGGGGCGTAGAAGAGCCCGTGCTGGGCGACCACGAGTGACAGCTCCTGGTTGACCACGCCGGGCTCGACGAGCGCGGTCTGCGCGACCGTGTCGACCTCGAGGATCCGCCGCATGCGCGTCACCTGGAGCGCGATGCCGCCTTTGATCGTCACCGCGCCGCCGGACAGGCCGGTGCCGGCGCCACGTGGGACGACCGGGATCTTGTGGCGCGACGCGACCTTGACTACGCCGGCGACCTGCTCTGTCGTCGACGCCAGGACCACGGCGTCGGGGATCGCACCCTCGATGGAGCCGTCGCGCTCGAAGATGCGCAGGTCGTTGGGGGCGACGATCACCGCTTCGTCGCCGACGACGTGGCGCAGCTCGCGCACGACCGGCTCAGGTAGCACTCTCGAAGACCTCGAAGCGGCGGGTCGTCGAGCCGGGGAAGGTCGGCGCCTCCGCGGCCTTGCCGTCGCCGATGAGAAGCTCGAGCCACGGCCTGCACTCTTCGTCGGTCGGGGTCCGGTCCTGGCGCTCGAACACCGCCTCCTGGATGCGGCCGTGCGGCGAGACCTGGATCGTGTACCAGACCGAGAGGCCGCCGGCCGTGATCGCGTGGTGCGATTCGTCGACCTTGCGGTTGACGGGCAGGCGCAAGGGCTTCGCCTCCGCCGCCGCGCGCAGCCGCGCCGCCTCGGTCGCGATGTCGGTCATCCAGTCCAATTTAAACTCGGACTCGATGACCGGTCGAGAAAGAGTGGAGGCGGCCCTGGCGATGGGCATGGCCGACCGTCCTCCCGTGGGCGCGTGGGGACACACGTACCGCGAGGAGTGGTCGCCAGCCGAGCTCGCGAACGTGACCGTCGAGCGCGCCCGCCGGTTCGGCTGGGACTTCGTCAAGTTCCAGCCGCGCGCGAGCACCTTCGCCGAGGCGTTCGGATCCGTCTATCGCCCGTCCGGGCATCGGCTCCGGGCGCCGATCATGATCAGGCCCGCGGTCCCGGACCTCGAAGCGTGGACGTCGGTTGCGCTGGCGACACCTGAGGTCTTCGACGAGCAGGTCGAGTCGCTCCACAGCGTCGTGCGCGAGCTCGGTCCGGACGTGCCGGTGATCCAGACGGTGTTCAGCCCCATCACGGTCGGCGGCTACCTGGTCGGGAAGTCGCAGTCGCGCGTCGTGCGCGAGCTCCGCAAGAGCCCTGAGGTTGTCGGCGCGGCGCTGGAGAAGATCGTGGAGGGCCTCGTCGACTTCTCGCGACGGTCGGTCGAGGCCGGAGCCGCGGGCATCTTCTACGCGATCTCCGGCTACGCCGGGCGCAACGTGATGAAGCAGGAGCTCTATCGTGATCTCGTCCTGGCCCACGACCGGATCGTGCTGAACGCGCTGCCGCGCGAGGCGTGGTTCAACGTGCTGCACCTGTGCGGCTCGAACCTCAACTTCGGCCTGGCGCGCGACCTGCCCACCCACGCGGTGAGCTGGTCGATCCACAACCAGGGCAACCCGTCGCTGCGCGAAGGGCGCGACATGGTGGGCCGCGCGGTGATGGGCGGGCTGAGCCAGCGCGTGGCCCTGGTGTACGGTCCCGAGTCGAAGATCGAAGAGGAGGTGCGCGCCGCGATCTCGGACACCGGCGGGCACGGGCTGATCATCGCCCCCGGCTGCTCGGTATCGCCGCGCGTGCGCGACGCCAACCTGGCCGCGGTGATGTCGGCGGTGGCGGCATGAGCAAGGTCGAGGGCCTGGCCGAGATCGTGCTGTGGGTCGCCGACATGGAGTCGTCGCTGGAGTTCTATCGCGACCGGTTCGGGCTCGAGGTCATCTCGCCGCCGGGGCTGCCGAACAAGTTTCTGATGGTGGCGAAGCCCGGAGGCATCCCGGAGCTGATCGTGCTCATCCCGCACCCGCACCCGGATTCGTTCTTTCCGACCCACCGGGAGAAGGAGAAGCGATCGCTGCATCACCTGGCGTTTCGGGTGGACAGGCGGGCCTACGAGGAGCTGGAGACGTCGTTTCTCGAGGCGGGGATCGAGGTCCGGCACGGCGTGCACCCGGTGCTGAAGGAAGTGCGGACTTTTTACGTCGACGACCCGGACGGAAACGAGGTCGAGGTGATCGGCCCGGCCTAGTAAGCGAGCTAGGTGGTCTGGGGCTTGATGTCGGCGGCCGGCTGCGGGCCGCGGGTGCCGAGGGCGAGGCCGACGCCGATGAGCACAACGATCGTGCCGACGATCACCGTCACCGGCTCGGGCAGGTGGATCCGCAACGCCGCGTCGAGCGAGTACGCGCCCGGACCGGTGAAGGCGATCGCGTAGACCGCCGCCAGAATTGAAAGGTTGAACTCATAGCCGCCCTTGCTGGTCCAGAAGCCCTTCGGCCAGTGGACCAGCGCAATGGCGACCAGCATCGACGCGGCGATGGCCAGCCCAGGCAGAGGCGTCAGCAACCCGACCGCGAAGCCGATGCCGCCGGCGACCTCGGCGGCCATCGAGATCCACGCCCACGCGATCGGAGGCCGGAGGCGCTGGCGGGTCATGGCCGCGGTCCAGGTCGTCATGCCGGGACCGCCCCACCACCCGAAAAGCTTCTGAAGGCCGTGGCCCGCGACCGTCAGCCCGATGACCAGCCGGAGCACGAGCAAACCCAGCGCGACCACGTGTAAGTAACGTTAGCCCGTGAAGGTCGCGCTCGTGACGGGCGGCGGCAGCGGCATCGGGCGCGCCGTTGCGCAAGCCCTCGCGGCCGAGGGGTGGGACGTGGCCGTGGCCGGACGCCGGCGCGAGGCGCTGGACGAGACGGGACTCTTCGCCGTCCCCGCCGACGTGCGCGATGCCGAGTCCGTGCGTGCGCTGTTCGCGGCGGTCAAGGAGCGGTTCGGCCGCCTGGACCTGTTGTTCAACAACGCCGGGACTTTTCCGCCGCCCGTGCCGCTCGAAGAGCTGACGTTGGCGCAATGGTCTGAGGTCGTCGACACCAACCTCACCGGTGCGTTTCTGTGCACACAGGAGGCGTTCCGGCTGATGAAGGCGCAGGATCCGCGCGGCGGTCGGATCATCAACAACGGGTCGATCTCGGCCCACTCGCCCCGGCCCAACTCGGCGCCGTACACGGCGAGCAAGCACGCGGTTACGGGGCTGACGAAGTCGGCGGCGCTGGACGGGCGGCCGTTCGACATCGCCTGCGGCCAGATCGACATCGGCAACGCAGCGACCGAGATGACGCACAGGCTGGCCGGCGAGCCGCGCATCGACGTGGCCGACGTGGCGCGTGCAGTCGTGTACATGGCGAGCCTGCCGCTCGACGCCAATGTCCAGTTCATGACCGTGATGGCGACGAAGATGCCGTACATAGGGCGGGGCTGAGAGGCTCGATAGACTGGCCCGCAGAAGGGCCCGTAGCTCAGTTGGTAAGAGCGGCCGACTCATAATCGGCTGGTCGGTGGATCGAGGCCACCCGGGCCCACTCCAGTTTGTCGGCGAGTGTCTCCTCTGTTCGCTCCTGAGCCGCTCTGAGACCTAACGGAGAGGACACTCGGGGAGCGAGAAGGTCGCTTGAAGCTACGCTTGGCGCGATGGCGAGGTGGGTGGTGCGCGTGCAGCGCGGCGGGCCGTGGGACTGGTCCAGGGACATGCGCGAGCAGCAAGGCTGGGACGACCACGCCGCCTACATGGACGGCATCTTCGACGAGGGATTCCTGCTGCTGGCCGGCCCCCTCGAGGGCGACCGGGAGACCATGTGGGTCGTCGAGGCCGGCTCCGAAGAAGAGATCCGTCAGCGGATGAAGGAAGATCCCTGGTCGGCGAACGAGATGCTCACGCCAAGCAAGATCGAGCGCTGGAATATCGTCATGGACCGGCTCCCGTGATCACCGCCGTCTTCGGCGACGCGCTGCTCGAGCCGGCGACCGGCCACACCACGAAAGGCGCGGTCGTCGTGATCGAGGACGGTCGGGTCACCAGGTCAGGAGCTCGAGACGGCGCTCCGGTCCCGCGCGACGCAACCCGCGTCGACGCCGAGGGCCTCACCCTTCTCCCCGGCCTGATCGACTGTCACGTCCACCTCACCAACCTTGGCGAAGGCCTGGACTTCGCCCGCGAGCTGACCACTCCGCCCACGCTCGAACTGATGCGCGCGGTGAGGGCGGCGCGGAGGACTCTCGATGCCGGCTTCACGTCCGTCCGCGATGCCGCCGGCACGCCCGCAGGCGTCCGCATGGCGATCGACGCCGGCTACTTCCCGGGCCCGCGCATGTTCGTCACGGTCAGCGCCCTCAGCCAGACGGGCGGCCACACCGACTCGCATTTCATGTGCGGCGCCGATCTCGACGTCCCGCTGCCCGACCGCCCGTACATGGTCGTCGACGGCGTCGAGAACATGCGCCTGCGCGTGCGCGAGGTGATCCGCGCCGGCGCCGACTGGATCAAGCTCTGCACCTCGGGCGGCGTGCTCTCGCCGGGCGACCAGCCGCACCACGCGATGCTCACCCTCGAAGAGATCCGGGCCGCGGTCGAGGAGGCGAACGCCCACGGCCGCAAGGTGATGGCCCACGCGCAGGCGAACGTCGGCATCAAGAACGCGCTGCGTGCCGGAGTCTCGACCATCGAGCACGCGATCTGGCTCGACGGCGACGCGATCGAGATGATGCTCGATGGCGGCAACGCTGTCGTGCCGACGCTGGTCGCGCCGCACTGGGTGATCCGCCACGCCGAGGCGGGGAAGATGCCGGCTTACGCGATCGGCAAGGCGCGCGCGGTCATGGACGACCACAAGAAGAGCATCAAGCTGGCGATCGAGTCGGGAGTCAAGGTCGCGTTCGGCACCGACACTGGCGTCGGCCCGCATGGCTCGAACGGCGAAGAGTTTCTGCTCATGCACGAGCTCGGGATGGAGCCGATCGGCTGCGTGCGCTCCGCCACCACGGTGGCCGCTGAGACCATCGGCATGAAGGGCGTGGGGAGCCTCGCGGCGGGCTCGTGGGGAGACCTGATCGGCGTGCCGGGTGACCCTCTCGCCAACCTCGATCTGCTGGCGAAGCCCGAAAACATCCATCTGGTGATGAAAGGCGGGGAGGTGGTCAAGCAGGCATGAGGCTCGAC
>JBKPCW010000242.1:0-3717 GCA_046727555.1 Candidatus Dormiibacterota bacterium
ACATGCGGTATTAGCAGCGGTTTCCCGCTGTTATCCCCCGCGATAGGAAAGGTTGCCCACGTGTTACTCACCCGTTCGCCGCTAGGAACTCATCTCCCTTGCGGGAAATAAGCCCTCGCTCGACTTGCATGTGTTATGCGCACCGCCAGCGTTAACCCTGAGCCAGGATCAAACTCTCCGTCCAAAAACGGAGGACCCAGAGCATGTGCCCTGAGTCTTCTCAGACTCTCAGAGTCTTTCCCACTCTTCAGTTGTCAAGGTGCAGGCCCCTCGGGCCGAACGGGCTTCTTACCCCCTTTTGGGCGCACGAAACCTGTTCGGCTGAGGAACCCGTGAATGATACCCGCGCCCGGCGCGTCTTTGCAACCCGAGCCGAATCAGGGCCCGGTCCTGATCCCCAGCTCGTCCAGGTGGGCCAGCAGGTCGGCCGGGTCGTCGTAGACCCGGTAGGTGCCGGCGGCGGTGAGCTCCTCCCGCCCGTAGCCGCCCGAGAGCAGGCCGATGCCGAGGGACGACGCCCGCCGGGCGGCCAGCATGTCCCAGACGCTGTCGCCGACGACGAAGCAGTCGCGCGGGTCGCGCCCCAGGCGGGCCGCGGCGGCCAGGAAAAGGTCCGGGTTCGGCTTGGCGTACGGCACCTCGTCACGGGTGATCACCACCGTGTCGGGCGGCACCTCCAGCAAGCCGACGATCCGGTTCGCTGTCTCCGCCCGCCCGCTGGTCGCGATCGCCCACGGCACGCCGATCGCAGACAGCCGCCCCAGCAGCTCCCGCGCGCCTGGCAGCGGCCGGATCTCGCCCACACGCCGCGCCACCCCTTCGCCATGCAGCTTCTGCAGCCGTTCCGCCAGCTCCGGCGTGATCTGCCTTTGCACCTCGCGGGCGAGAGCTCGCACGAAGAGCCCGCCGCTCATGCCGATCCGCCGGTGGATGCGCCATACCGACAGGTCGATGCCCTCGGCTGCCAGCGCCTCCTGCCACGCCAGCACGTGCTGGTACACGGAGTCAACCAGCGTCCCGTCCAGGTCGAACAGCAGCCCGGGCAGGCCGGTCCGCATCTGCTCGGACACGCGCGTCAGAAGGTCCTGCGACCCGCCATCGCCCGTGCGAGCGTGAGCTCGTCGGCGTACTCGAGGTCGCCGCCGACCGGTAGTCCGTGCGCCGGCCGCGTGACCTTCGCCCCCAGGGGAGAAAGCGCCCGCTGCAGGTAGAGCGCGGTGGCCTCGCCCTCGATGTCGGCGTCCGTGGCCACGATCACCTCGCCGATGCCCTCATTCCTGACCCTGTCCAGGAGCTGCTGGACGTGGATCTGCTCGGGACCGATGCCGTCGATCGGCGAGATCACGCCGTGCAGGACGAAATACAGTCCGCCGAACTCCGACGTGCGCTCGATCGCGAGCACGTCGAAGGCCGACTCGACGACGCACAGCACCGACGGGTCGCGCCGCGGCGATTGGCAGATCGAGCACAGCGGGCCCTCGGCGATGTTGTAGCAGCGCTCGCAGTAGCCGATGCGCGCCTTCACGTCCACTATCGCCTGGGCCAGCGAGTCGGCGCGGACTCGGTCCACGCGGAGGAGGTGGAACGCCAGTCGCTGCGCCGTCTTGGGGCCGATCCCCGGCAGCCGCGACAGCTCCTGGACCAGGCGCTCGAGCGGCTCGGGGAGCGAGGGCATCTAGAGAAGTCCGGGCGGAAGTCCCAGGCCCGACGCGACCGACTGCATCTTCGCCGCGGCCATCTCTTTCGATTTCTCCATCGCCTCGTTGACCGCGGCGACGATCAGGTCCTGCAGCATCTCGGCGTCGGCGGCCGCCTCGGGGTCGATGCGCACGGAGACGAGCTTCTGCGCGCCGGTCGCGACGACGGTCACGGCGCCGCCGCCGGCGCTCGCCTCCACGGTCTCGGTCTCCAGCTCCTTCTGCACCTTCTGCATCCGCTCCTGCATCTGCTGGACCTGGCGCAGCATCTTCATCGGGTCCTTCACTCCGAAACCTCTTTCACGCGCGTCACGCGGCCGTCGAACCGCTTCACGATCTCGCGCACGAAAGGATCATCCTCCGGGCTGCTCGCGGGACGCGCATCGCCTTCGCGCAGTCGAAAGTCCACTTTCGCGTTCTCCCCCAGCCACGCCTTCACGTGCGGGACCAGATGCGTGGACTCTTTTTGCGCCAGCTGGTGATGGAAACCGTACTGATACCAGAGGATCAGCAGAGTGCCGTCTACCTCCGGTCTGGCCGGGCTGTAGGCGGCGCGCACCTTTGGATTGAGCTTCTCCAGGACCTCGCTCCACCCAGTAACCGGAGCAGCAACTTGCACCTCTCCCCTCGGGGGAGCCGCTGGGGCAGGCACCTCTCCCCTCAGGGGAGAGGTCGGCGGCGCAGCCGCCGGGTGAGGGGTCGCCTCCGACCCAACGGCGAGCCGCGCCAGCGTTGCCTCGACCAGGAACCTCGGCTCGGCGTGGCGCCGGACCTCGCCATCGAGGTGCAGCAGCGCGTCGAGCGCGTCCGACAGCCGCCGCGCCGTCGCCTGGTCGTGCTTCGTCAACGCGGCGACCAGCCGGTCGCGGCAACCCTCCATCAGCCCGCGCACGACCTGGCGCAGCTCGGCACCCTCCGCGTACACACGGTCGAGCTCCGCCAGCGCCTCGGCGGCCCGGCCCGCCAGAACGTCGTCGAGCAGAGCCTCGAGCAGCTTCGGGTCGGCGATTCCGAGCAGCGACCGCGCCCCCTCCAGCGAGATCGGGCCCTTCGCCAGGGGGACGAGCTGGTCCAGGAGCCCGACGGCGTCGCGCATCGAGCCCTGGCCCGTGCGCGCGATCAGGCGCATCGCCTCCGGCTCGACCTCGAGCTTCTCCGCCTGCGCGATGTGCGACAGTCGCCCGACGATCTGGTCTTCGCTGTGGCGCCGGAACACGAAGTGCTGGCACCGACCGATCACCGTCAGCGGCATCTTCTGCGCGTCGGTCGTGCACATCACGAAGACGGCGTGCGGCGGCGGCTCCTCCAGCGTCTTGAGTAGGGCGTTGAAGGCGTCGCCGGTGAGCCCGTGCGCCTCATCGATGATGTAGACCTTGTACGGCCCGCGCGCGGGCGCGAGGTTCACCTTCTCCCGCAGGTCCCGCACGTCGTCGATGCCGCGGTTGGAGGCGGCGTCGATCTCGATCAGGTCGAACGATGTGCCCGCCATCATCTCTAGGCACGACTCGCACCTGTTGCAGGGCTCCGCCGAGTCGCGGTTCCGGCCGGTGCAGTTCAGCGACTTGGCGAGCAGACGCGCCGCCGACGTCTTGCCTGTCCCCCGCGAGCCGCTGAACAGGTAAGCGTGGGCGACGCGGCCCGAGATGATCGCGCCCTGGAGGGCGCGCGAGGCCGCGTCCTGGCCGACGAGGTCGGCGAAGGTCTGCGAGCGGTACTTGCGGTAGAGGGACTGGTACTCAGGCATAGGCAATCAGGCTAGTGGCCGCGCACCCTCGCCTCGATCGAAGACCCCCAGTCCGGCAGCGCGGTTTGCGGCTCCGGCCCGGATGGCTGCGGCACCCCCAGGTTCTCTCCTTACCGCTGCTTCCTTCCGGACCTCACGGGGTTCGGAGACCCGGGCTGCGCAGGTCCCGACCTTCAACGCCGTTTGCCGCGGCCGGTTCTGAAAACCTTGACCTCAGCGACGGAATTCGGTCCGGCTAAGGCGGATTGCCGGTGCAGGGTACCGCCAGCACCCCAC
>JBKPCW010000243.1:0-5425 GCA_046727555.1 Candidatus Dormiibacterota bacterium
ACCACGACCGTCGAGGAGGCCGAGGTGATCGCCGAGCGGTGCGGTTATCCGGTCCTGGTCCGGCCGTCGTACGTCCTCGGCGGCCGGGCGATGGAGATCGTGCGCAACCGGGAGGAGCTGCGGCGCTACATGGTGTGGGCCATCGGCGCCATGCCTCGCGGCCAGGTGCTGGTCGACAAGTACCTGCAGGGCGTCGAGGTCGAGGTGGACGCCATATCCGACGGCGAGACGGTGGTGATCCCGGGCGTGATGCAGCACGTCGAGCGCGCGGGCGTGCACTCCGGCGACTCGTACGCCGTCTATCCCGCGCCCGGGCTCGAGCGTGGGGAGATCGACCAGATCGTCGATTACACCGTCCGTATCGCGCGCCACCTGCGACTGCGCGGGCTCGTCAATGTCCAGTACGTCGTCCACCGCGGGCGCGTCTATGTGCTCGAGGTCAATCCGCGGGCGTCGCGCACGGTGCCCTTCCTGTCCAAGGTGACCGGCGTCCCGATGGTCAGGCTCGCCACGAACGTCATGCTCGGGCGTTCGCTCGCGGACCTCGGCTGGAAGACGGGGCTCTACCCGCGCCGCGACCTGGTCGCGGTGAAGGCGCCGGTGTTCTCCATGAACAAGCTGGCCAAGGTCGATTCCTACCTCGGCCCGGAGATGAAGTCGACCGGCGAGGCGATCGGCATCGCGCGCACCTTGAACGAGGCGATGCGCAAGGCGTTCGCGGCTTCGGGGATGCACGTCGAGCGCGGGAGCGCCGCGCTGCTGACCATCGCCGACGCCGACAAGCCCGAGCTCTTCCCGATCGTCTCCCGCCTGGTCCAGCTCGGGTGCAAGCTCGTGGCCACCGAAGGCACGGCCCGCGCCCTGCGCGCGGCCGGCTTCTCGCCCCGCGTCGTGGCCAAGATCGGCGAGGAAGGCCCGACCGTCGTCGACGTCATCGTCGGCGGCGAGGTGCAGCTGGTCATCAACACCATGTCCAACATCTACGAGGACCCGGGGGACGGCAATCCCGTGTTCAAGGACGGCTTCGAGATCCGGCGCGCGGCGGTCGAGCGGCGAATTCCATGCCTGACGTCTCTCGACACCGCCGGCGCGCTGCTCGAATCCGCGGTGAACGCGCGCGAGCAGATGGAGGTGCGGACGATCGGTGAATGGCGCAACGACAGTGTTCCTTCTTGACGCTCCGCTAGCCGCCAGGCGCCAGGTCGCCCGGGGCATGTTCGTCCTCGGCTTCCGCGCCCCGGAGATCGCCGCGACCGTGCGCGCGGGCCAGTTCGTCAACCTCGGCTGGTCTTCTGGTCCGCTCCTCCGGCGGCCGTTCTCTGTGTATCGCGCACTGGGCGAAGACATCGAGATCGTCTTGAAGGCAGTCGGAGCGGGCACCGCGGAGCTGCTGGCAATGGAGCCTGGTGACGTCGTCAGCTGCCTCGGCCCGCTCGGTCACGGGTTTCAGATCTCTGGGTCACGCGTGCTGTTGATCAGCGGCGGCCTGGGCGTGGCGCCCATGCCCCTGGCGGCTCGCGACGCGCGGGCGGCGGGCGCGCAAGTGACCTGGATCCACGGAGCGCGCACCGCGGCCGAGCTCTGCGCGGAGGCGGACGGGGACACGGTCGTGTGGGCGACGGACGACGGATCGCAGGGCTTCCACGGCACGGCCGTGGCGGCGGCTCCGGATGGAGACGTCGTTCTCGCCTGCGGGCCGAACCGCATGCTGGCCGCCGCCGCCGAGCGCTGGCCAGAGGCGCAGGTCGCGGTGGAGACGTACATGGGCTGCGGCACGGGCGTCTGCCTTGGCTGCGCGGTGCCGCTGAGGCGCGGCGGCTACGACCGCGCCTGCACCGAGGGGCCGGTCTACCGCGCCGGGGACGTCGACTGGCCGGCCCTGCCGTCGCACCTGCCGTACGCCGTGACCGCATGACGCTCGACATGTCCGTCGACGTGGGCGGGCTTCGCCTGCGCGGGCCTGTGATGGCCGCTTCCGGCACCTTCGGATACGGCACCGAGGTGCCGCTCCTGGAGCGACGGGCGCTGGGCGGGATGGTGTCCAAGGGGATCTTCCTGCGCCCGCGACAGGGCACGCCGCCGCCGCGGATCGCCGAGACCCCGAGCGGGATGCTCAACGCCATCGGCCTGCAGGGCCCGGGCGCCGAGGCCCTGGTGCGCGACTACGCGCCGAAGTGGGCGGAGTGGGACTTCCCGGTCCTGGTCAACATCAATGGTGAGTCGGCCTCCGAATACGGCGAGCTGACGGCGCGCCTCGACGGCGTGCCTGGGATCGCGGGTTTCGAGATCAACATCTCCTGCCCGAACGTCGAGCAGGGCGGCCTGTACTTCGGCAACGACCCGCGCGCGGCCGCCGCGGTGACCGAGGCGGTGCGCAAGCGGACGAAGCTCCCGGTCTGGGTGAAGCTCACGCCGATGGTGAGCGACATCGGCGTGATCGCTCGCGCCGTCGAATCAGCGGGCGCGGACGCGCTGTGCGCGATCAACACGTTGGTGGGCATGTCGATGGACCTGAACGCGTACCGCCCGCGACTGAGCTTCCGCACCGGCGGGCTCTCTGGCCCGGCCATCCGTCCGCTCGCGGTGCACCTGGCACACCAGGCCGCGCGCGCCGTGCAGATTCCGGTGGTCGGCATCGGGGGCATCGCCCGCGCGGAGGACGCGCTCGAGTTCCTGGTCGCGGGTTGCGTCGCGGTCCAGGTCGGCACCGCCACCTTCGTCAATCCGCGGGCGATCGCCGAGGTGCACGACGGCATCGCCGCATTTCTCGAATCGCGTGGTTTCCGCTCGCCGGCCGACCTGCCTAGGTATCTTCCTCGGGACTAAATGTCCACCGAACTTCCAACCGCGCGAAAAGACTCCGAGGCCATCCAGATCCTCGCCACCGAGCACTGGAGCCTGCTCGCGACCCGCGCCCTGACGTACCAGGAGTCGCTCGGCCGCGTGAACATGTTCCTGGCCATCCTCTCCGGCGCCGTGATCGCGCTGGCGCTGGTCGCGCAGGCCGATCATTTCGGGCCGGCGTTCATCTCCATCGCCATATTCATGCTGTCGGTCGTGTTCTTCGTTGGCCTGCTGACGGTGCAGCGGCTTCTCATGCTCAATCGCGACGACTACATGTGGGTGGTGGCCATGAACCGGATCCGCAACGCTTACCTCGCTGTGCACCCCGAGCTCGAACCGCACTTCAGCACGAGCCCTCACGACGACCTGGCCGGCGTGCTCCAGACCCTCGGCGTGGAACCCCTCGGTGGGACGCGTCTTGGGTCGCTTGTTCACAGCCTGGTCACGCTGCCCGGAATGATCGGCGTGATCGTGGCGTCAGTCGGCGGCGCGATCGGGGCTTTGATCGCGTCCGGTTTCGGCGCTCCCCGTGTGGTCGTGCTCCTGCTTGGACTTGTCTTTTTCCTCGCCGGCATCGCCCTGGTGGCGGTCTGGGGCCGCAGGTCGGTCAGAGCTCCGATCCCGGGCATGAAGCCGCGTTTCCCGACACCTAAAGCGCCAACTTCGAGCTGACCGCCCGTCAGAATCCTCTAGCTGTGCTCGAAGTAGATTCGCTCGCCAAGCGCTATGGCGACGTGCTCGCGCTCCGCGACCTGACGGTGCGCGTGGACGAGGGCGAGTGCCTTGTCCTGCTCGGCCGCAACGGCGCGGGCAAGACGACCGCGCTGCGCTGCATGGCGGGGGTCCTGCTGCCCACCGCCGGCGCCGTCCGGGTCGATGGCGTGGACGCGGCCGACGACCCCGCCGGAGTGCGCGCGATGGTGGGGCTCATGCCGGAGGTGCCTGGCCTGTACGAGCGCATGTCGGCGCGCGCCTACCTCGACCACTTCGGCGCCATCTACGAGCTCGAGCCGGGCGTGCGCCGCCGCCGCATCGCCGAGCTGCTGGAGCTGTTCGAGCTGGCCGACGCGGGCGACCGCTGGCTCGGCACCTTCTCCAAGGGCATGCGCCAGAAGGTCGCGCTGATCCGGGCCACGCTTCACCGGCCGCGGCTGGTGCTGGCCGACGAGCCGACGTCCGCGCTCGATCCCGACAGCGCGCGCCGCGCGTGGGTCTACCTGAAGGACCTGCAGCGCCAGGGATCCGCGCTCGTGATCTGCACCCACAGCATGGAGGAGGCGGAGCACCTGGCCGGCGACGTCGGCATCATGTCCGCCGGCCGCGCGCTGGCGATCGGCAGCATGGTCGAGCTGCGTCGCCGGTCCGGTTTGAAAGTCAGCCACGAGGTCCGCGAGCTGCCGACGCTGCAGGACATCTACCTCGCGATTGTGGGTAACCATCATGGTGAGCTGGCCGAAACTCGAACGGCGTAAGGCCGTGCTCGTGGCGAGGCGCGACCTGCGCGACGCGGTGAGCGAGCTGCGCCTGATCGCGGCCATGGTCGCTCTGACGCTGGCCATCCCGCTCGCGGCCGCCTCGGGCGTCCGCGCTCTGGCGATCTTCGGGGGCGGGACGGCGGTGGTCAACCGGCTGTCGCTGGTCGGCGCGTTCTTCGTCGTCTTCATCCCGGCCAGCTTCTCGCTCGTGTTGGCGCTCGAGTCGTTCGTCGGCGAGCGCGAGCGGACCACGCTCGAGGTCCTGCTGTCGACGCCGCTGCGCGAGGCGGAGATCTACGCCGGCAAGGTCGCGGCGGTCCTCGCGGTCTCGCTCACCCTGTGCTACGGCGGCCTGCTGATCTACTGCGTGGTCGCCTTCCCCGGCCTCGGCTACTTACCGCTCGCCATCCTGCTCGCGCTCGCGCTGTCCACCATCTGCCAGGTCGCGGCCATGGTCGCCGGCGCGGTGATCATCAGCCTCAACGCCCGCACCATGCGCGCGGCCAACGTCATGGCGTCGTTCATCATCCTGCCGATGTCGGTCGTCCTCCAGGTCGAGGCGGCCCTCATCCTCGTGGGCCGCGCCGAGTTCCTGTGGGCCTTCGCTCTGCTCATGGCGCTGTTAGCGGCGGTCTTCCTGCGCATGGGCTTCAACGGCTTCTCGCGCGAGGCGCTGCTGGCTCGCGACGTCGGCCTGCGCAACCCGTGGCGCCGCGCGATCACCGCGATCAACGCCAGCTACAGGGACCGTCCGCCCTTCCTGCGCCTCCTGTGGATGCGCCGCGTGCCGATCCTGATCGCGGCGGCTGGTTTTCCCGTGGGCGCGCTGGCCGGCTACCTGGCGGGCATGACGAGCGCGATCCCGGCGAACGTGGTCAAGCCGGTCCTGACCAGCCTGGTCCGCTCCACGGGCGGCGGCGGCGCGTTCGAGGAAGCGCTCGCCATCTTCAGCCACAACGTGCTCGCGTTTCTGCTCGTCGCCGGGCTCGCCGTCCTGACCGCGGGCCTCAGCGGGTTCCTCCTGACGTTCGCGCCCGGCTTCATCCTCGGATTTGCGGCGGCGCTCACCTCGTGGTCGTTCGCCTTGAGCGGGATCGTGCCCAACG
>JBKPCW010000244.1:0-14818 GCA_046727555.1 Candidatus Dormiibacterota bacterium
GCCCGGCATCGTGCTGTGCAGATAGGACTCGACGATGCCCTGGCCGGTCGCCCGATCGGCGCGCTTGGCGGCCTTGGCGATGCCCTTCTCGCGCAGGATCGTGAAAGCCTTGTCGAGGTCGCCTCCTGCTTCCTCGAGCGCTCTCTTGCAGTCCATCATCCCGGCGCCGGACATCTCGCGCAGCTTCTTGATCAGGTCCATGTCCACGGCCATCAACGAGCCTCCTCGTCGTCGGCGTCGCGGCCGATGAACTCCTCCTCGGAGACGGTGGGCAGGTAGTCCTCCTCGTCCTCGAGGTACTCCTCGATCTCCTCGTAGCGAGGCGTCTCGAGGAACTCGCGGTCCTCGACCTCGGGCAGGATCTCGCCGCGCGCGGCGGCCTCCTGGCGGCCGTCCTGGCACGCGTCCGCGATCTTCGCCGTGAGCAGCTTGACGGCGCGGATGGCGTCGTCGTTGCCGGGGATCACATACTGGATCAGGTCCGGGTCGCAGTTCGAGTCGGTGATCGCGACCACCGGGATCTTGAGCCGGTTCGCCTCGGTGACGGCGATGTGCTCCTTGCGCGGGTCGACCACGTACAGGGCGCCCGGCAGCCGCTTCATGTCGGCGATGCCGTCGAAGTGGAACATCAAGCGGTCGAGCTCGTCCTGGAGGCGCTTGGCCTCCTTCTTGGCCATCTGCTCGAACTGGCCCTCCTGCTGCATCTTGCGCAGCTCCTGCAGGCGCTCGATGCGCTTCTTCACGGTGCTGAAGTTGGTGAGCATGCCGCCCATCCAGCGGCGGTTGACGAAGTACATGCCGCAGCGCGCGGCCTCGGTCTGGATGGTCTCCTGGGCCTGCTTCTTGGTGCCGACGAAGAGCACCGGCCGGCCACTCGCCGCGATGCCCCGGGTGAAGTCCCACGCCTCGTCCAGCAGGCGGACCGTCTTCTGCAGGTCGATGATGTGGATGCCGTTGCGCGCGGTGAAGATGTACGTCTTCATCTTGGGATTCCAGCGGCTGGTCTGATGCCCGAAGTGGACACCCGCCTCCAGCAGCTGCTTCAACGTCACTTGAGCCACGAAAACCTCCTCCCTGTTTCTCTTCCGCCCGGTTCCAGCCTTTGCAGGACAGGGGGTTTGCCCCGGGCGTGCTAACTCAGTCGGTTGGGACTGGCTTTGCGATTCTACCCGCTACAGCCCGCCGGGAAACCTGCCGGCGCAGTTGCCGGTGTTCGCCAGCGCCGTCACGCCGGCGGTGACCTGGACGTTCCCGGGCGTCTCCGCCGCGAAGGAGATGACGGCGTTGGGCGCGAGCAGGTGGTCCTCGTCGATCCACAGGCAGGCGGCGTAGCCCTGCAGGGTGGCGTAGGGTCCGGGCCCGAGCTGGACCAGGCGGGTCGCCGGGGTGGTGACCCCGATGCCGACGCCGGTCGAGAAGAAGATGCTCTGGCCGGCCGGCGACAGGCTCGTGTCCGAGCCGTCGAAAGACACGCCGGGTCCGGTGACGCCCAGGGTCTTGTCCGACCAGTCGTACAGCGTCGTCGCGCCGCTGGGCTGGGCGCAGGCGACGCCGGCGGGCGAGGGCCAGCCGCTGAGGATGCAGTTGTTGGTGGTCTTGATCGTGGCCACGCGCGCCGCGGTGGTCGCGCTCGAAACGTGCCACTCAAGGGGGTGAAGGCCGACGGGCTCGAACGTGCACGCATGGACGACCGCCAGGACAAGGTTGCCGCCGCGCCAGCCCATCGGCCACAGCGCGGTGGGGTTGCCGGTCTTCGGGGCGCTCGCCGAGTAGATCTCCGCGTGATGGCCGCCGCCGCGTAGGTCCTCGACATAGAGACGCGTGCTGATCGTGGTCGAGGACGTGACGTCGACCACGACGACGGCGATCCGCGCGTCGTCGGGGCTGACAGAGAAGAAGCTGACGACGGTGGGCGAGTTGGAGACTGTCGTCACGTCGGCGGCGCCGTCAGGCGGCACGACCATCTGGATCTTGCCTCCGTCACGGAAGTAAACCTGGCTGTTGCTTGCGCTCACCGGCGGCTCGAGGTTGACCGCGTCATGCGACGGGGAGCAGTCGAGGCCGGACCACTGCATCGGCGTCCTGGCCGCGATGCTGGCGTCGGGCTTGACGAGCTCGAGATATCCGGCCGAGTAGAGGATGCCGTAGGTGCCGGTCAGTTTTGGCACCGGCGACGGTGGCGCGGTGGCGGAGACGGTCGTAGAAGGCAACGCGGAGGTGGTCGCCGAGCCGCTCGCCGAGCCACTGGGGGACGTCGACGCGGTCGGCGTGCCTCCGCACGCGGCCGCGACCAGCAGGCACATCGCCGCAAGGCTCCGGCGCATCGCGGCGCAGTCTAGGGCCGGCGGCCCTCTCTGGTCACGACGCCGCCTCGACCTTCTTCACGCCCTTCGGCCCCGGGCACCTGGGGTAGTCGGAGCATGACTTGAAAAGACCGAAGCGTCCGCGCCGCTCGACCAGCGGCTTGCCGCAGATCGGGCACGGCTCGTCGAGCACCTTCGGTCCCTGGCGCGGCTTGCCGTCCTTGCCCATGTTCGCCCGGTAGTTGCAGTCGGGGTAGCGCGAGCACGCGACAAAGGGTCCGTACCTGCCGGTGCGCTCGACCAGCTCCCCTTCCCCGCACTGGGGACACTTCTCGCCGGTCGGCCTGGCTTCGGTCTGTGCGGCGTCGCGCTTGATGTACTTGCACTCGGGGTAGCCCGAGCAACCGATGAACTCCCCGTACCGGCCGGTGCGCTGCTGGAGCGGACGCCCGCAGTTCGGGCAGGCCTCGTCCAGCAGCTTCGGCTCGGGGGCCTCGCCGTCCGCCGTGAGCGCGCGCCGGAACTTGCACTTCGGGTAGCGCGAGCAGCCGAGGAACGGACCGAAGCGGCTGGCCTTGCGCACCAGGTGGCCCTCGTGGCACAGCGGGCAGACCTCGTCGGTCTCGGCCGGCGTGGCCTCTTCGGCGGCGCTGAGCATCCGCTGCAGCGGGCCGTAGAAGTCGCTCACGACCGGGACCCACTCCTGCTTGCCGCTCTCGACCTCGTCGAGTCGCTTCTCGAGCTTGGCCGTGTAGCCGTCGTCCGCGATCGTCTTGAAGTGCTCGACCATCAAACCGTTCACGACCTCGCCGACGCGCGTCGGGTACAGCCGCCGGTCCTTGATCTCGACGTAGCCATGCTCCTTCGTGATCGTCTGCACGGTCGGGGCATACGTCGACGGGCGGCCGATGCCGCGCTGCTCCAGCTCCTTGATCAGCGTCGCCTCCGTGTAGCGCGGCGGCGGCTGGCTGAAGTGCTGCTCGGGCTTGACGCCGTGGTAGTCGAGGTCCTCGCCCTGCGCCAGCGACGGCAGCTCGTTCTCGCCGTTTTCGTCCCGGCCCCACACTCTGTAGAAGCCGTCGAAGGTCAGCACCGAGCCGTTGGCGCGGAACACGTACTCGCCGCCCTCGATCTCGACCTGCGTCTGGTCGTAGACCGCGGGCGCCATGCGGCTCGCGACGAAGCGCCGCCAGATCAGGTCGTAGAGCTTGAGCTGGTCGGCGCTGAGGTGCTGCCGGAGGGAGTCCGGCGTCCGGTTGACGTCCGTCGGTCGGATCGCCTCGTGAGCGTCCTGCGTCCCGGGGGCGGACTTCGTGACCCGCGCGGCACCCAGGTACCTCTCACCGTGCTTGCTCTTGATCCACGCCTTGACCTTCGTGTCCGCCTCGGCCGAGATGCGCGTCGAGTCGGTGCGCATGTAGGTGATGAGGCCGGTCGAGCCCTCACCGCCGAGCTCCACGCCCTCGTACAGCTGCTGCGCGACCCGCATCGCGTTGTGCGGCCGCATGCGCAGCCGGCTGGATGCGTCCTGCTGCAGGGTCGAGGTGATGTAAGGCGGGTTGGAGCTCTTGGTGCGGCGCTTCTGCTCGACCCCGGTGACGCGGTAGCTCGCGCCCTCGAGCCGGCCGAGGATGTCCTGCGCCTCGGCCTCGTTGTGCACCTCGAACTTGTCGTCGGTGCCCTGCTTCGGTCTCAGGAGGCGCGCCAGGAAATGGTTGTCTTCGGCCCGCTTGGACAGCTCGACGTCGACCGTCCAGGACTCGACCGGGACGAACTTGCGGATCTCCGCCTCGCGGTCGACCACGAGACGGAGGGCGACCGACGAAACCCGGCCCGCCCCGATCCCCTTCTGGACCTTGCTCCAAAGGAACGGGCTCAGCCGAAAGCCGACGAGCCGGTCGACGACGCGACGCGCCTGCTGGGCGTTCACCAGCCGCATGTCGATGCCGCGCGGCGACTCCAGCGCGCGGCGCACGGCCTCGGCGGTGATCTCGTGGAACTCGATCCGCTTGGGATCGCGGATCTTGAGGACCTCGGCGAGGTGCCACGCGATCGCCTCGCCCTCACGGTCCGGGTCGGAGGCCAGGATCACCTCCGGGTCCTTCCTGGTCGCGGAACGGAGCTCGTTGATCGTCTTCCGGCGGTCTTCGACGATCTCGTAGTGAGGCTTGAAGCCGTCATCGACCTCGACGCCCATCTCCTTCTTGGGCAGGTCGCGGACGTGCCCCATCGAGGCCAGGACGTCGAAACGGTCCCCCAGGAACCGCTTCAGGGTCCTCGCCTTCGCGGGCGACTCGACGATGATCAAACCTTCTGGCACAGCGTTGTCTTTATTCCCCAACCCGGGCGGTTGTTCCCGCCAGGGCTTCAGGGCGGGCATCCTACGCCCGTTCTTTGCCGCGGCGCAACGCCCTTACATACCCACCCTGTTGCCTTTCCACCCTCCCGTCGAGCTCCAGGGAGGTCAGCCGGCCGAGGACTTCGGCGATCGGAAGCTGAAGCTTCCGGGCCAGGTCCGCGGCGTTCACGGCGAGAACGTCCGAGAGGTGGGAAAGGATGCCGTCGCGCTCCCTGGGCAGCCGGAAACCCAGGCTCCCGGGCGTCGCCAGGGGATCGTCCAGCACCTCGCCGCCCAGGCCCAGGACGCCCAGCACGTCGCGCGCGTTCTGGACCAGCCCCGCCCCATCGCGGAGCAGCGCGTGGGTGCCCACGGACAGCGGCGAGAAGACGCTCCCCGGCACCGCCATTACCTCTTTATGTAGGTCGAGCGCGGCCTCGGCCGTGATCAGCGCTCCCGAGCCTTCCGCCGCCTCGACCACGACCACCACGTCTGACAGCGCGGCGATGGTGTGGTTGCGCGCAGGGAAGTGGTGGCGTCGGGGCACGGTGCCGTCGGGGAACTGGCTCACCAGCGCGCCACCCGCGGCGAGGATCGCCTCGGCCAGCGCCGCGTGCGCGGACGGATAGACGATGTCGACGCCGGTGCCCATCACGGCGACGGTGACCCCGCCGGCGTTCAGCGCCCCGCGGTGGGCCGCGGCGTCGATGCCGAGAGCCAATCCGCTGATCACGACGACGCCCACGCGCGCCAGGTCGAGCCCGAGCTGCTCCGCCACGGCCTCGCCGTAGGGCGAGGGCCGGCGCGAGCCGACGATGGCCACGCGAGGGCCGCCGGGCGGCGGCCACCGGCCCCGCGCCCGGAGAGCCTGCTCAGGCGGCGACATCCTGCAGCCTGAAGCCGAGCGCCTCGAGCACGTGGTGCTCTTCGATGTCCTCCGCGGCGTCGAGGTCGGCGGCCGTGCGGGCGACGCGCCAGGCGCGGTGAAACCCGCGCGCCGTCATGCCGCGCTGCGCCGACCAGCGCTCGAGTGTGCGGCGCGACGCCGGCGGCAGCGGCGCGAGCTGCCGCAGCCGCCCGGGCTTGAGCTGGGCGTTCAAGCACCCCTGCCTGGCGAGCTGGCGACGGCGCGCGGCGAGGACCCGCTCGCGAACCGCGGCCGAGGATTCGCCTCTCGGCTCGGTCGACAGCTTCTCCAGGTCCACCCGGCGGACCGCGACCTGGAGGTCGATCCGGTCGAGGAGCGGCCCGGAAAGCCGGCGCTGGTAGGTGTCGATCGCGCCCGGCGTGCACCTGCAGGTGCGGACGCTGTCGCCGGACCACCCGCACGGGCACGGGTTCGTCGCCGCCACGAGCGTGAAGCACGCCGGGTACCGGACCGACCCGGCGGACCTGGTGATCGTGACTCCGCCCGATTCGAGAGGTTGCCGGAGCGCCTGCAGCACCTGGGTCTGGAACTCGGCGAGCTCGTCGAGGAACAGGACTCCCTGGTGGGCGCGCGAAATTTCTCCGGGCAGCGCGAGCCCGCTGCCGCCGCCGATCAGCCCCGCCATCGAGATCCCGTGATGAGGCGCGCGAAACGGGCGCGTCCAGTCGAGCGGCCTGCCTGGCGAGAGGTCACCGAGGAGACTGCGGATCTGCGCCGCCTCCAGCGCCTCGTCGAGCTCCAGCGGGGGCAGGATGCCGGGCAGGCAGCGCGCAAGCATGGTCTTGCCTCCGCCAGGCGAACCGCTGAGCAGAACGTGATGGCCGCCGGCTGCGGCCACCTCCAGGGCGCGTTTGGCCTCCTCCTGCCCGTGCACCTCGGCGAGGTCGTGCTCGACCGGCGACTCGTGGACGTCCGCGAGCAGGGTGGGCGGTGTCGGCGGGATGAGCTCGGTTCCCAGCAGGTGGTGGACCACGCCCGCGAGGCTCGAGCAAGGTATGACGTCCAGGCCGTTGACCAGCGCCGCCTCCGCGGCGTCCTCCGCGGGCACGAAGAGCCGCTCGAAACCCAGCTCCCGCAGTCCGCGCGCGGCGACCAGCACGCCGTCGACGTGACGGACGGCGCCGTCCAGGGCCAGCTCGCCGAGAAAGGCGCTCCTTGGCGGCGGCTGTCGCTGCGCCCGGGCGAGGGCGATGGCGACCGCAATCGGCAGGTCCAGGCGCGTGCCGTCCTTGCGCAGCTCAGCCGGCGCGAGGTTGACCGTCAACCTCGTGGTCGGAAACTCGAGCGCGCTGTTGCGGATCGCCGAACGCACCCTCTCGCGCGCCTCCTTGACCGTGGTCGTCGCGAGCCCGACCAGGAAGAAGCGAACCTCGCCCCGTCCGATGTCCGCCTCGACGTGCACCGGACGCACGTCGAGCCCGGTGAGCACGCAGGAGTCCACGCTTCCGACCACGCGCAAGACCCTAGGGCGGCCGAGGCGAAGAGTCAGCCCTGGTTGTTAAGACTCCAGGAAGTCCGCGACCTCGTCGTGGAACGCCTGCGGCTGCTCGACGAACACCTGGTGGCCGGAATCGCCGACCACCATCATGCGTGCGCCCTTGACGCCGGCGCAGATCTCCTCGGCGCAGATCGGCCCGCAGATGAAGTCCTCGTCGCCGGTGATGACAAGCGCGGGCGCGCTGATCGCGCCGAGGCGGCCACGCAGGTCGAACGTCGTGAAGATCTCCTTGTTGAAGAGTCTCAGCGCGTCGGCGTTGATCGTCTCGGACTTCAGCGTGTCGAGGTAACCGGCCTCGGCCGGACCGAAGTGCGCGAAGTAGAGGGGCAGCTCCCGGAAAACCAGCTGGTTGAGCTGTTGGTCCGACTCGAAGCGCCCCGCCTGCTCCTCCTCCAGCGCCGTCACCGCGTCGGCGGCCCATGGCTGGCCCATCCGCTTGTCCATGCCGGCGCGCATCGCCGCCTCGTGCTCCGGCCCGAACCGGCACAGCGTCGACGCCAGCACGAGCCGGCGCACGCGCCCGGGATGCGCCGCGGCGTACGCCATCGCCACGACGCCGCCGTGGGAGTGCCCGAGCAGAAGCATCCGCTCCTGGCCCAGGTGGACCCGCAGCTCCTCGACGTCGGCGACGTAGTCGTCGATCTGGTAAGCGCGCGGGTCCGCCGGCCGGTCCGAGGCGGCGGTGCCGCGGGGGTTGAGCATGATCAGCGTGAACTGCTCCCAAAGGGCGGCCAGGTCGCCGAAGTAGGTCGAGGAGAACCCGGGGCCGCCCGGGTGGCACACGAGCAAGGGCCCGTGACCAAGCTTGCGGTAGGTCAGCCTGCGTCCGTCGGCGGTGGTGAAGCTCAAACCAGGCGGGGTTCCGGGCGCCAGCGCCCTCCGTCTTCGAGGTAGCCCGCCGGCTGGTCCGTCTCGTGGCTCAGCACGAGCAGCCAGCGGTGCCTCTCCGCCTCCTCGAAAAGCTGCGCTTTCTGCTCCAGCACGCGAAGCGGTTCGATGTCTGCGGCCATGTTCCAGGCGACGCGCAGGTGCGGCGTCTGGCAGACCAGGTCGCCGGTCACCGCGCACGCGAGCTCGCCGGACTGCAGGACCAGGACCTGGCTTCCCGGCGTGTGACCGCCGACGTGCCGCAGGTGCACGCCCGGCAGCACCTCGGCGTCGCCGTCGAGAAACTCCACCAGGTCGTTGCCGTCCGCGAGTGGCGTGAAGTCTTCGGTGACGTAGCTCGGCCTGCTCCGCACGTCTGGCGCCGTTGCGAAATCCCACTCGCTGCGCTGGATGAAGTGCCGCGCGCGCGGGAACGTCAGCTCCAGGCCTCCTTCGGCGTCGCGGCGGGTCAGCCCGCCGGCGTGGTCCCAGTGCAGGTGAGTGGTGACCACCGCGTCGACCTCGTCGCCCCGGATGCCCAGGCGCCGGAGGTGGTGCAGCAGGTCCTCCGGCTCGCGCAGCGCGACCTGGCGCGCGCGCTTCTCGCTCAGCTTGTTGCCGATCCCGGTCTCGCAGATGATCACCCGCCCGTCCTTGCGCGCGATCAGGCACACGCAGGCGCAGTCGATCATGTTGTTTCCGTCCGCGGGCTTCTGCTTCTCCCACAGCACCTTGGGCACGACCCCGAACATCAGACCCCCGTCTGCCCGCCAGTGGTCGGTGACGAGAAGGTGGAGCTCGATGTCGCCCAGCCGCACTTCGCCTTATATGCTCCACGAAACAGATGGCGGCCGTAGCGATTCGCACCGCAAAGCTGACCAAGGACTACGGCGTCGGTCGCGGCCTCTTCGACCTCGACCTGCAGGTCGCCGCCCAGGAGCTCTTCGGCTACCTCGGTCCCAACGGCGCGGGCAAGACGACGACCATCCGCCTGCTGATGGGCATGATCCGGCCGACGAGCGGCTCGTCCTACATCTTCGGCCTGGACTGCGTGCGGGACGCCGTCGAGGTCAAGCGCAAGGTCGGTTACCTCCCCGGTGACCTGCCGCAGTTCGGCAGCCTCACCGGGGATGAGATCGTCGCCTACCTCGGCGGCATGCGCGGCGGCGTCGACCGGCGCCGGGTCCATGAGATCACCGAGCGGTTCCAGCTCGACCTGGGACGGCGCTTCCGCGAGTACTCGAGCGGCAACAAGCAGAAGCTCGCCATCCTGCTCGCCTTCATGCACCGCCCGGACCTGCTGATCCTCGACGAGCCGACCAGCGGCCTCGACCCGCTGAACCAGCAGGAGTTCTACTCCATGCTCCGAGAGACGCGCGAGGACGGCGCGACCGTCTTCCTCTCCTCGCACATCCTCTCCGAGGTCGAGCACGTCTGCGTCCGGGTCGGCATCGTCCGTGACGGCAGGCTCGTGCGCGTCGCGCAGCTCGAGGAGCTCCGGCACATCCGCGTCCACCGCGTCGAGATCGAGTTCGCGCCGGGCACGCCGATCCCGGAAGACGCGATTCGCGAGGCCGAGGGAGTCGAGGACGTCAAGGTCGAAGGCGCGCGCCTCATGTGCACGGTGCGTGGCGCGGTCGAGCCGCTGCTCCGTGCGTTGGGGGACGCGCACGTCACCGACCTGGTCAGCACCGAGCCAAGCCTCGAGGAGATCTTCCTCGGCTACTTCAGCGAGCCGCGGCAGAGGCTATTGAGCTCGTGACCGCGGTCCTGTTCGGGCTGCGCCTCGGCCGCTGGGGCGCGGTCGGTTTCGGCGTGGGGGCGTTTGTCGTGACGCTGATCCAGACCCTCGGCTTCTACCAGATCGCCGGCCACACGCTGGTCGAGCGTGCCGCGTTCGGCGCTTCGATGGCCGCTCTCGCCTCGCAGCTGATCGCCCTGTTCCCTCCGCCGCTCGCACCAGGCACCGTCGGCGGCTACGTGCAGTTCCGCGGATTCAATCCCCTCGCGATCCTGTTCGCGATCTGGGCGCTGGTGGCCGCGACCGGCTTCGCCCGTGGCGACGAGGAGCGCGGCATCGTCGAGTCGCAGCTGGCGGCGGCGACGTCGAGGATCGCGCTCGTGGCCTCGCGCGCGGCGGCCTTCACCCTCGCGGTCACCCTGGCGGCGGTGGCCGCAGGCGCCGGCTTTCTGGCCGGCGTCTTCGCCGGCCACGAGTCGGTCGAAGCCCGCGGCGTGGTCGAGGCCTGCGCGCTGCTGGCCGGGGTCGCGCTCGCGTGCTACGGCATCTCGCTCGTGGTCGCGCAGCTGACTGCTGCTCGCTACGCGGCAGCGGCCGCAGGGGTCGTGCTGCTCGCGCTCTACTTCGTCAACAGCCTCAGCCGCACGTTCTCCTGGCTCGCGGTCTGGCGCTGGCTCTCGCCGTTCCGCTACCTGGACCTGAGCCAGCCACTGCCGCCGGGTGGCCATTTCGACGCCCGCGCCTTCGGGGTCCTGCTCGGCATCGGCGTGGTCACCATCGCGGCCGCCGCCTTCGCCTTCGACCGCCGCGACCTCGGCGCCGCGCTCATCAGGCCACCCACGCGCATCTCACCGCCGCGGTACGAGCTGTCGGCCAACCCGTCGTGGGGCGTGCCCGTCCTGCGCGGCGTCTACGACAGCCGCGTGGGGATCCTGGTCTGGGCCGCCGGCATGGCGGTTCTCGCCACGCTGTTCGTCTCGCTGACACGCACCATCGTGCAGGTGCTGCTGTCGATCCCGACGCTCCTCCCCTACCTCTCGATCTTCGTCCACCAGCAGCTGTACCCCGCCGTGCTCGGCTACACATGGTTCAACGTCGCGCAGCTCCTTTTCGCCGGACTTGCGATCACGTATGTCGCGCGATGGTCGGCGGAAGACGTCGACGGCCGGCTCGAGATGATGCTCAGCGAGCCCTACTCGAGGGCGGCGGTTGTGCTCGAGCGCATGGCCGTGCTGGTCGCGGTCGGGGTCGCCGTCTCAGGGGTCGGCGGGATCACGCTCTACGTCGCCTCGCACTCCGAGGGCATCGACCTGAACGCCGGCAGGCTCGTGGTGGCGTCGCTGATGCTGGTCCCCTTTGCGCTGGTCTTCGCCGCCGCCGGCTCCTTGATCGCCGCCTGGAACCCGCGCGCGGCGGTCGCCATCGTGGGCGTGTTTGCCTTCGCCAGCTACCTCGACACCGAGCTCGGCACGATCTTCAAGCTGCCGCTCTGGCTCCAGGATCTATCCGCGTTCAAGCTCTTCGGCATGCCGCTCGTGAACGGGGTCGACGGCCGCAATCTCACTTTGATGCTGCTCCTGGCCCTGGCCGGCATCGGAAGCTCGATACTCTTGATGCAGAGGCGAGACGTCGGAGCGTAAGCCCACTTACCAGAAGTAGCCAACCACGTGCACAGGAGGTAAACTGCGTCCCCATGCCGCGATCGATGTGGAAAGGCGTGGTCTCTTTCGGAATGGTCTCGATTCCCATCCGTCTCTACAACGCGACCGAGTCGACGGCGAGGGTGTCGTTCCGCCAGCTTTGCGGGGAGCACAACTCGCCCATCTCCTACAAGCGCTGGTGCGCGGACGGCGACCACGAGGTCCCGTACAGCGAGATCAAGCGTGGCTACGAGATCGGCAAGGACCGCTACGTCATCATCGACGACAAGGACCTCGACAATCTCCCGCTTCCGACCGCGCACGCGATCGACATCGAGGAGTTCGTGCCGGCCGACGACATCGAGCCCGGCCTCTACTACGACAGCGCTTATTTCGTGGAGCCCGAGGAGCTCGGCAAAAAGCCGTACTTCCTGCTGAAGCGCGCCCTGGAAGCGACCGGTCGAATGGCGATCGCCAAGATCGCCCTGCGCGACAAGGAGCACCTCGCGGCCCTTCACCCGAACGGCAGCGGCATCATCATGAACACACTCCACTGGCCCGACGAGATCCGCTCCACCGAAGGCCTCAAGGGCCTCGAGGGCGAGGTGAAGATCAACCCCAAGGAGCTCGAGATGGCCAAGGCCCTGATCGAGAGCCTGGCGGAGAGCTTCGACCCGAGCCGCTACAAGGACGAGTACCGCGAGGCCGTCCTCAAGGTCGTCCACGCCAAGATGGAAGGCGAGGTCATCGAGGCTCCGGAGGCGCCGCAGCCGGCCAGGGTCATGGACCTGATGGAGGCCCTGCGCCAGTCGGTCGAGCAGGCCAAGAAGCAGCGCTCGACTCGGGAGAAGCCGGCCGCCGAGGCCAAGAAGCGGCGTAAAGCTTCTTAAGCCCCGCCTCGCCTAATCTGGGCGAGGTGCACCAGGAGAGTGACCAGCTCCAGATCGAGCTGGAGAGCTTCCCCGGCGAGGTGCGGCCGATGCAGGCCGCGTCGGCCGAGGCGCCGTTCAGCTCGCCCGAGTACCTCTTCGAGGTCAAGTGGGACGGCCTGCGCTGCATGCTGGTCCGCGACCCATCGGGCCAAGTCAGCCTCAAAGACCGCAGCCTCAACGACATCACCGCCGACATCCCCGAGGTGGCGGCGGCGGCGCGGCGGGTTCCGCCCGGCAGCGTGATCGACGGCGAGCTCGTCGCCACCGACACCGACGGCCGCCCCGACTACCCGCGGCTCCGGCAGCGCCTGACCGCCGGCGCGCGGCTGCGCGACGAGATCCCGACCGCCTACCTCGCGTTCGACGCCCTTTATCTGGAAGGGAAGCCGCTGGTGCGCCAGCCGGTGATGCGGCGGCGGGCGCGGCTGGCGAAGGCGGTCGAGGCCGGCGGCCACCTCTTCGTCCCCGACCACATCGCGGAGGACGGAGTGGAGCTGTTCGAGGCCTGCCTCGAGCGCGGCCTGGAAGGCGTGGTGGCCAAGCACCAGCAGTCGCCGTACGTCCCCGGCCAGCGGAGCCCCTTCTGGCTGAAGGTGAAGGCGGTCAAGTCGGACGACTTCGTCGTCATCGGATGGACGGGCGAGCGGCCCTTCGACGCGCTGGTCGTCGGGTACCACGAGGACGGCCGCCTGTTGCCGTGCGGTACGGTCGGCGGCGGCTACGACGACGAGACCACGCGCGCCTTGCGCGACTCGCTCGTCCCGCTGCGCACCGACAAGTCGCCGCTCGATCCTCCGCCCGTCATGATGCGGCCGGTCAACTGGGTGCGGCCTGAGCTCGTCGTCAGCATCCGCTACTCGGAGTGGTCCCCGGACGGGACGCTGCGCTTTCCTATCTTCAACGGCCTGCGACCCGAAGTCGATCCCTCGGAGGCGGTGCGTCACCGTCCGCGCGTGGTGATCAGCGGCCACGTCCGACCGGGGTCGGCCGCCTACGACCTCACGCGGTTCCCGTTTTGAGCTTCGACGTTGTCACCGGTGCATTCAGCTACACCGGGCGGTTCATCGCCCGCCGGCTCATGGACCTCGAACGTCCCATCAAGACGCTCACCAATCATCCGCAGCGACCGGGCGCCGAGGACATCAAGGCCGAGGTCGCGCCTCTGCAGTTCACCGATCGCGACGCGCTCGTCGATTCGCTGCGCGGCGCCGACGTCCTGTACAACACGTACTGGATCCGCTTTCACCATGGGCGCACGCGCTTCGGCGACGCGGTGGCGAACACGCGGGTGTTGCTGGGCGCGGCCCGCGACGCGGGCGTACGCAAGGTCGTCCACGTCTCTGTCAGCAACCCGTCCGAGGACTCGCATCTCGACTACTACGCGGGCAAGGCTCGGACGGAGCGGGCCGTGCGCGAGTCGGGCCTGCAGTGGGCGATCGTCCGGCCGACCTTGATCTTCGGCCCGGGCGACATCCTCCTCAACAACATCGCGTGGCTGCTGCGGCGTTTCCCGATCATCGGCATCCCCGGCCGCGGCGGTTACCGACTGCAGCCCGTGGCGGGCGAGGACGTGGCCGAGATCACGACGTGGGCCGCGGAGCAGCGCGAAAACCTGACCGTCGACGCGGCCGGGCCGGACATCATCTTCTACAGCGAGATGGTCGAGTCGATCGCCATCGCAGTCGGCCGCCATCCTCGATTCGTCTACGTCTCGCCGCGGAACGCGATCCGCGCGGCCAAGCTTATCGGGCGCTTCGTCAACGACGTGATGCTCAACCAGCCGGAGCTCGAGGGCTTGATGGAGGAGCTGCTCGTGTCGCACGAGCGGCCGCGCGGCACGCGGCCGCTGGACAACTGGCTGCTGAGCAGCGCGGACACGATCGGCAAGACGTACGCCTCGGAGCTGGACCGCCACTGGCGCTAGAAGAGGTCCTCGATCAGCTCCACCTCGAAGCCACCGTCATCGCGCACCGTGACCGCCACCACCGCGTAACGCATCGGTCCCCGCCACTCGGCCAGGGCCCGGTACTCCGCGGCCGCGGCGGCGAGGGTGCGGCGCTTCCTGGCGCCGACCGCCTCGAAGGGCGTCCCGAAAGCGTCCCCGGCGCGCGTCTTCACCTCCACGACGACGAGCTCTCCCCGGCGCATGCAGACGAGGTCCAGCTCTCCTCGGCGGGCGAGAAATCCGCTGCCGACGATCTCGTAACCGCGCTGGCGGAGGAAATCGGCGGCGGCGCGCTCCCCGGCGCGCCCTAATTCGTGAGACCGGCCAGCTCGGAGACGCGGAACGGCGCCCAAGACGTCCTGTGGATCGGGCTCGGGCCGAGTCGTCGGATCGCGGCGCGATGCGACGGAGTGGCGTAACCCTTGTGCTCGGCAAAACCCCAGCCGGGGTAGAGCCGGTCGTACTCGATCATCGTCCGGTCGCGCGCGACCTTGGCCACGATGCTCGCGGCCATGATCGAAGCGCAGATCTTGTCCCCGCGCACGACCGCCAGCTGGGGCAGGGGCGCGTCGGGCACGTCGAACGCGTCGATGAGAAGGTACTCGGCTTTAACGCTCAATCCCGCC
>JBKPCW010000245.1:0-2846 GCA_046727555.1 Candidatus Dormiibacterota bacterium
CCGGGAAACCGTGCGCCGCGTCCAGCGCCTGGCCGCCGATCCGCGTCGCGAGCAGCAGCCTCCCCGCCTCCTCGATCGGAAAGCGGCGGTCGTACCCCGTGTGTGAGACCACGCGGAGCGTCGCCCCGAACGATGTGTTCAACAGCCTGTCGAGGCGGACGCCCGACCACTCCTGCGTCGAGTAGAAGCCGCCGGTGCAGTCCAGCGTGCACGTCACGCGGTCGTCGAAGGCGACCAGGTCCGCGTACGACATCTCACGCTCCCCGATCCGCAGCGTCCATTGCGAGGCGTCGATCTCGGGGATGGCGTCGAACATCCACGAGCTCACGGGCATCGCCGGCGGGTCGAACGACCCGGCCTCGTAGCTGCCCGTGAAGCGACGATCCCGGCCCGGCAGCCCGCCCACCCGGACGGCCAGCTCGGTGGCGCCGTAGATCGCCGCCGCGCCGGCCAGCACCGCCCCGCCTCGCAGGAACGTCCGCCGCGACACGTCCGCCGGCCGGAGCCGGACCCGCCGCGCCAGCACGTGCCAGATCACCAGGGGAATGGCGACCAGCGCGGCGCCGACGTGGACCTCCATCGCCGTCAGCCAGCCGGTCCACAGCCATATGCCGGTCGAGTGCGCCAGGCCGGCGGCGAGGGAGGCCAGCACGAGCGCGGAGAGCAGGATCGACGCCCAGCGGCCGGGCCGCGGCCGGTTCAATCCCCGGCGCGCGATCATCGACTTCCACGGCAGGAGCAGGAGGATCGCGACGCCGCTGGTGGCGTGGAGGACCAGCGACCACCGGGCGGGGACGGTGCCGTAGGCGAAGGCCAGCCACCCGGTCAGGAACGCGACGGCGAGGAGGACGAGCAGCGCCAGGTTGGTCAGGGCGCCGAGCCTCATCTCCGGTTTGGCTTCACCCTGCCGACCGCGGCCAGCATGGCGTCGCGGAACCGGTCCTGGTCCGCGGCGGGCAGGCGGCGGAGCGCCTCGGGCGGCTCGAACAGCTTGCGGATCAGGGCTTGCCTCGCCTCCCTGCCTCTGGCGGTGACCGTCAGAACGTTCACACGGCGGTCGGCCGCCCGCGGCCGGCGCACGACGAGCCCGCTCTCCTCCAGCCGGTCGGTGGGGTCGACGACGGTCGACGGGTTGCAGTGCAGGCGTGCGGCGAGCTCCTTCTGGGAGATGGCGTGGTCCGGGTCCAGCTGGACGAGCGCCCAGGCGGAGACGGGCGACAGGCCGGCGCCGGCGGCGGCGTCGTTCATGCGCTGCTCCCAGCCGGCAAGCGACTCCACGACCAGCGCCCACAGCTCCTGGGCGCTGGAGCGGTAGCGCAAACCTGGCACGAACTCATCGGTCATCGCAGGTCGGAGTTTACGGCCCCTGGGCCTGAAATAAATGGAGGCTCCAATCAGTTGGCAGGTGGTGAAACCCCAAAGGAGGAGGCTGCAAATGGGAACCTGGAAGTTCGATCCGTACCACACTCAGGTCGAGTTCTCGGCCAAGCATTTCGGGATGATGACCGTCCGCGGCAATTTCCACGAGGTCGTCGCGACCGGGGAGATCTACCCCGACGCGCCTGAGCGCTCGAAGTTCGAGGCGACGATCAACACCGCCAGCATTCGCACCCACAACGAGCAGCGCGACAACGACCTGCGCTCGTCCAACTTCCTGGAGATCGACAAGTACCCGACGATGAACTTCAAGAGCACGAAGGTCGAGCACGTCGAAGGCGACCGCTACAAGGTCACCGGCGACCTGACGATCAAGGGCACGACGAAGCCGATCACGCTCGACGTCGTTCGCTATGGCGAGCTCAACGACCCGACGATGATGGGCCACCGCATCAGCTACCAGGCCACGACGCGGATCAACCGCAAGGACTTCGGCATGAACTTCGACGCCGTCCGCGACGGCAGGCTCGTCGTCAGCAACGAGGTCGACATCACCATCGAGGGCGAGATCGTCGAGGCGGCGGAGCAGCCCGCTCAGCCCGCAGAGAAGAAGGAACAGGCGACCGCGGCGCGGAGCTAGACCGGCTCCTCCTTGGGTGAGCCCTGGGCGTTTGCCTTGCGGTAGGCGCCCGGGGCGACCCCGAACTGACGGCGGAAGGCCTTGGTGACCGAAACCTCGGAGTCATAGCCCGTAAGGCGCGCGATCTCGCGGAGGCCCGCGTCGGTCAGGCGCAGGTACTCGGCGGCGCGCGCCATCCGGTAGCGGGTCAGGTGGCGTATTGGCGACTCGCCCATGGCGACGCGAAATCGCTCCGCGAAGGCGGAGCGTGACATCGACACCGCGGTCGCGAGCTTCGGGACCGTCCAGTCCTGGTCGGGATGGTCGCGCATCAGCCGCAGCGCGTGGGCGAGCTGCGGATCCCTGTAGTCGACCGGCCTGACGTCCGCCAGGCTGTGCCGCAGGGCCTGCGCGATGAGAGCGTCGGTCAGGCGGGTCACGACCGCCTCCGACCCCGGACCACCCTTCGCCACCTCGGTGGCGATCATGCGGATGAGGGCGTGGACGTGGCGGTGTTCTCCGTCCTCGACACGCCCATCGCCAGGGCGCCGGTCGCCGAGTGGTACATCGTGCGCGACGGCAGGATCACGCAGCTGCGCGCGTATTTCGACGCGCGCCCGTTCGCCCGACAATAGACGCGAGCTGAAAGATCCCGCCCGCCTGATCGCTGCGTCGGAAGAGCACATCACTCCGCTCGCGGTCGTCGACGAGGATGTCCGCGAACGGAACCACGGGCGCATGCAGGACCGCGCCAACGCCCACGGTCTGCGGCTCAGGCCGCACGCCAAGACGCATAAGAGCGCCTTCGTCGCCATGCGCCAGATCACGCACGGCGCCGTGGGTCTGACCG
>JBKPCW010000246.1:0-11340 GCA_046727555.1 Candidatus Dormiibacterota bacterium
CGCCGGCTTGAGGATTGTTTCGCTGCTCCCCAGCGCGACCGAGTCGCTGTTCGCGCTCGGGCTCGGCGACGAGGTGGTGGCGCGGACGCACGAGTGCGACCACCCGCCCGAGGCGGCAGGCCTGCCCGTGGTGACCCGCTCCACGCTCGCCCTTGCCGCGCAGGGCAGCACCACGATCGAGGACATGGTCGCGCTGGCCGCGCGCGACGGCCGCTCCCTCTACGAGGTCGACACCGACGCCATCCTGCGCCTCGACCCGGACCTCGTCGTCACGCAGGACATCTGCGACGTCTGCGCCGTCCCGGCGGGGCAGGTCGAGACCGGGCTGGCCGGCCTGCGCATGATCCGGCAGCACCCGCACTCGCTGACCGACGTCCTGGCCGACATCGAGGAGCTCGCGGACGCATGCGGGCGCGACTCGAGGCAGCTCGTCGCAAGCCTGCGCCGGCGCATCGAGGCCGCGTCGCAAAAGGCCGCCGCGAAGCCGAGGGTGCGAGGCGTGTTCCTGGAGTGGATCGACCCGCCCTATCCGGCCGGCCACTGGACGCCCGACCTGCTGGCGTTGGCGGGCATAGACGACCCGCTCGCCCGTCCCGGCGTGCCCTCGCGCGCCCTGACCTGGGACGCCGTCCGTGAGGCCGCGCCGGAGCTTCTCGTCATCGCGCCCTGCGGCTTCGACCGGGAGCGCGCCCGGCGCGAGGCGGACGCGGCGCGCGGCGAGATCGAGTCCACGGGGGCCAGGCGCGTGATCGTGCTCGACGGCTCCGCCTACTTCAACCGGCCCGGCCCTCGCCTGGTCGACTCACTCGAGGTCCTGGTCGACGCCCTGGCTCAGTAGGCCTCCTGCAGGCCGCCGCGCCGCGCCCAGCCCTCCAGCGCCCTGAAGAGCGCATAGCCGGCGAAAGCCCACAGCACGCCGACGAGCAGCTCGCCTGCGAGCAGTCCCGCCACGTGCCCGAGCGAAGCCCCGGCCGCCGCTTCGCGCGCCGCCTCCACGCCTCGCGTGAGCGGAAGGCTGTAGGACACCAGCTGCAGCACGCCGGGCAGCCGGCTGACCGGGAAGTTGACGCCGCAGATGATGAGCATCAGGTAGTAGATGACGTTGGCGATGATGATCGCGTCGCGCATGACGAGGCCGATGCTGCCGAACATCAGCCCGAGACCCGCAGTCGTCGCCGAGATGATGACCACGCACAGGCCGAGCAGGGCCAGGTTCGCGTGGTGCAGGTCCAGGCCAAAGAGCACGACGGCGATCGCCAGGCCGACGACCACAGTGGCGATGCCGTCGATCACGTTGACGACGGCGCGGCTGAGAAACGTGACGAGCCGGTTCGCGGGCGAGCCGAGAAGGATGGGCAGGGTGCCGTACTGCCGCTCGTTGGCGACGGTGGCGATGACGCCGAAGATGCCGGCGTTGGCGGTGAGCTGCAGCGCGTTGCCGAGCGCGAAGTAGAGGGCGTTCTGGGGCCCGGTGGCGTAGACGCCGAGCTCGACGAAGAAAAGGATCTGGGTGATGGGAAGGAGCACCTTGTAGGCGATGTAGCCGCGCACCGTCGCCCACTGGAACAGGGCGACGTACTGGAGGTAGGTCGAGCGCGCGAACACCGCGGCCTCGGCCGCGAACCGTCTCACGCCAGCGCGAGCTCGCCCGACACGCGCGCCTCGCGCTCGACCAGCGCGTACAGGAAGTAGGCGCCCACCAGGTAGGCGACGCTCAAGCCGGCCGCCAGGCCCCACCAGAGCGCGTAGTCGTGAGGTCCGCTCGACAGCGTCGAGGCGTAGAGCGCGCGCACCGCCCACGTCGGCGCCAGCCCGCCCGCGATGCCCTGCGCCCAGGGCGCCAGGACCGCGACCGGGAACATGAATCCGCACAGTACGTACACGCCCAGCTCGAAGCCGTTGAGCATGCCGAACGCCCAACGCCAGAGCGCGAAGAGCGGCGCCAGCGTGATCGCGATGCAGAAGAAGCTGATCGTGAGGATCGCGAGCGAGATCACGAACGGCCAGGGGTCGAGGTCTGGCAGGACGGCGTGGAAGCCGAAGTACGCGAGCGCCGCGGTGGGCAGAAACGACAGGAAGCCGAACAGCAGCCCGGCGAGAACCTTGCCCACCAGGATCACGAAGAGCGGCGTCGGGGTGGCGAAGATCTGCTCGAGCGTTCCGTTCCAGCGCTCGTCCTGGATGCCGTTGCCGGCGTCGATGTAGGCGGCGGACCAGTAGCCGATCAGCCCGCCGCCGAGGACGCCGTAGACGAGGTGCGACGATGTCGCGCCCCGGCCGCCGAGGACGTATAGCCCGACGGCGGCGAAGAGCAGCGGAAAGACGAGCCAGTTCAGGTAAGACCACGGGCTGACGACCCGGAGCCGGATGGCGATCAGGAACGAGGCGAGCGCCGCGCGCGCGAGCGACGTCACGTCGACTCGTCACCGATGAGCTGGACGTACGCGTCCTCGAGCGTGGGCTCACGTGAGCTGACCTTCTCGAGGCGCACGCCGTCGAGGATCACGCCGAGCTGCGTCATCACGTCCGCCGGCCGGGCGCAGTGCACGATGACGAGCTGGGCGAGCTCGCGCTCGCTGACCGACACCGAGCTGACCCCGGGAAGACCGCGCAGGCCCGCGAGCCCCTCCGGAGCCAGGCCGACCGCCTCGAACTCGACCACGCCCTGGTCCTTGACCGCGGTCTTGATGCTGCTGGGCGACCCTTCGGCCACGATCTCCCCTGACTTGATGACCGCGATGCGGTCGCAGATCGCGTCGGCTTCGAACATGTAGTGCGTGGTCAGGAAGATCGTCTTGCCGGCGTTGGCGAGCTCGCGGACGATGACCCGCAGCTCGCGGGCCCCGACCGGATCGAGGCCGATGGTCGGCTCGTCCAGGAACAGCACCTCGGGATCGTTGAGCAGCCCGCGCGCAAGGTGCAGGCGCTGCTTCATGCCGCGCGAGTAGAGCTCGACGCGGTCGCGCTCGCGGCCCGCCAGGCCAAGGCGCTCGACGAGCTCCTTGATCCGGCGATGGGCGACCTCCGGCGGCACGCGGTACAGGTCGGCAAAGTAGCGCAGGTTGTCCAGGCCGGAGAGCCGCCAGTAGAGACCCCGCTCGCCGCCGAAGACGAAGCCGATCCGGCGCCGCAGGGCCCACTGGTCCTTGACCACGTCGAGGCCGAGGACTGTCGCCGTGCCCGACGACGGCAGCAGCAGCGTGGTGAAGATCTTGACCATGGTGGTCTTGCCGGCGCCGTTGGGCCCGAGCAGGCCGAAGAGCTCGCCCCGCGCGATCGCCAGATCGACGCCGCGAAGCGCCGTCCGCTCGACCTTCTCGCGCCGGAATACGCCGCGAGTGGTCACATACGTCTTGCGCAGGGCGCGCGCTTCGACCGCCGGCGATACCGTCACGGCCTGAACAGCCTGACGAGGGCGTCCTGTGACCTGGCGAACAGGCGGCGCAAGCCCTCCTCGCTGGCGCTGAGCTCGGCGCTCCGGCCGACGGGACGCTCGTCGAGGAGACCGGCCTCTCGGAGCAGCTGCACGTGCGCGCTCACCGTCGGCTGGGACAGGTGCAGCTGGCGGGCGAGCTCTGTCACCGAGGCCGGCTCGCGCGCGAGGCGCAGCAGGATCGTGAGCCGGGTGGGATCGGCCAGGGCCTTGATGCTCCCGGACACCTCGGCCGCCACCTTGCGATACGACGACTCGCCGTGGCGGATGCCGCGTCCGACGTAGACCGTGCCTTCGAGCTCGAACATGTGCACTTTCCCCCCAAACCAGCAAGGACTCAGGACGAGCTTGTTCTCCGTGGCGGCGACGTCGGCCATCTCGTCGAGGTCCGGACGGCTGGGCCACAGGCGCGCCAGGCCGAGCAGCTCGCGAAAGCCAACGGCCTGGTCGTCGATGGCGCGCTGCCAGCGCTCCGCCTCGGCGACGACGGCGTCGCGACCCTCGCGATCCCAGAGCGGCTGCACGTCGCGCCAGACGGTGCTCAAAAGCTCCACGTAGCGCTTGCGCACGTCCCCGTCCTTGCGCAGGCGTTCGAGCCTTTCGTGCACGATCTTGCGCTCGCCCGGTTTCTCGGACCGGAGCGAAGGCAGTTCCGTGACCCGTGCCATGGCTTCGTCGATGCGGGTGAAGAACCGTCGCAGGTCGAGGTCAAGCAGCGTGCCCGACCTGTGGGCGAGGACGATGATCTCCGTCGAGTACTGGATCAGCCGGTCGGCCCGCAGCCGCGTCAGCTCGGGGCCGAAGCGAAGCCGCAGCGCCTCCAGCGGCGCGAACGCGCCTTCGTGCTCGTGGCCGGACTGGATGAAGTGCAGCACCCACATGAGCTCCAGGACGGCGGACGGCGCCACCCGGATCGACGACGGCTGCTCCTCGTTCAGCGTGGGCATAGCTATAGACCTATGCTAACAGGGAGTGTGCCCGAGGTGGTTGACTATGTCCATAAGCGTGTGCCTATAATTGGGTATGGATCTCTACACGGCGGAAAGAATCCAGCTCGAGCGGCACGAGGAGATGATCAGGGATGCCGAGCGGCGCGCGCGCCTGCTTCCGCGAGGCCGACGCAAGCACGTGCGGCTGTGGGTCGCCGGCCGGCTGCGCACGGTGGCCGACCGCATCGATGGTGGTCCGCGGCTGCAGCGGGTGGTCTGAAGCGCGCGTTCAGCGCGGGGTGCGCACCCTGGCCAGCTTCTCGATCGACTCGCGGTAGGACTTCGCGAACCCGGCGACGCCCTCGTCCTCGAGCTCCTGCGTGACCGCGGCCAGGTCGATGCCCGCGGCGGCGAGCTGGTCGAGAACGCGACGGGCGCCCTCGACGTCGCGCTGCAGTGTCGGCGCTACTCGACCGTGGTCGATGAACGCCTCGAAGGTCTGGGTCGGCATCGTGTTCACGGTCGCCGGGCCGATCAGCTCCTCGACGTACATCACGTCGCGGTAACGCGGATTCTTGGTCGACGTGCTCGCCCACAAGCAGCGCTGGACCGATGCGCCGGCCTGTCGCAGCGCGTCCCACCGCGCCCCGGCGTGAAGCTGCGTGAACATCTGGTACGCGAGCTTCGAGTTGGCGATGGCGGCCTGGCCCATCAGGCTCTCGTGCCCGGGCATTCGCTCCAGCTGGGCGTCCACCTTGGTGTCGACGCGGCTGACGAAGAAGCTCGCCACGCTGTGCACGGAGCTGACATCACCGCCGCTCTCACGCAGCTGTTCGAGACCGGCGAGGAAGGCGTCCACGACTTTGACGTAGCGCTCGACCGCGAAGATCAGCGTCACGTTGATGTTGGCGCCCTCGGCGATCATCGCCTGGATCGCGAGCAAGCCGGCCGGCGTCGCCGGGATCTTGACCATGACGTTTGGTCTTGCGCATCGCTTGCGCAGGTCGCGCGCCGCGGCGATCGTCTTCGCCGTGTCGCCCGCGACCTCGGGCGAGACCTCGATGCTGACGAACCCGTCGCCGCCCCGCTCGCGGTCATAGACCGGCCTGAAGATGTCGGCCGCCGCCTGCACGTCCTCGATCAGGAGGTTCCACACGATCGACTCGGCATCCTCGCCGCGCTCGAGCCTTCGAGCCACGTCGAGCGCGTACACGTCCGAACCCTCGAGCGCCTTGGCGAAGATCGTCGGGTTCGCGGTCACCCCGGCGACGCCCCGATCGCGGTAGCGGGCGAGCTCGCCCGACTGGATCATCTGGCGGTCGATCTGGTCGAGCCAGACGCTCTGGCCGAGAAGCTTCAGCTCAGAGATCCGGTTGATGTTGCTCATGTCTCCCCCAACTCAAAATACGCCGCATGGCCGACGAGGAAGCGACGCGCACCCTGCGCGGGTTGATGCCTCTCGCCGAGACGCTCGGCATCCGCGCCGAGGTGTACACGGCGGCGGAAGTGGTGCTGGCGCTGGACTGGGCGCCGGCGCTGTGCACGGCCAACGGCGTCCTGCACGGCGGCGTGCTCATGACGCTCGCCGACTCCGCCGGCGCGGCCTGCGCGCTGCTGAACCTGCCCGAGGGCGCCACGGGGACGACGACGATCGAGTCGAAAACGAACTTCGTAGGCGCCGTGCGCGGCGGGGCGGTGTCCGCAACCTCGACCGTCCTGCACCGCGGCGGGACGACCATCGTCGTCGAGACCGACGTGCGCGACGCCGATGGCAAGCTGGTCGCCAGGGTGACGCAGACGCAGCTGGTTTTGCGGGCCCGCCTCTAGCGCTTGACCGCCGCCGCGACCTTCTCCCGCAGTTCCCTCTTCAACTCCGAGGAGTCGAGCGACGCGCTCAGGTGGCCGGCGATCGACTTCTTCAGGCGCTCGGGCAGCAGGCGCTCGAAGGTGGCCCGCGCCTCGTCCGGCCCGGCAACGTACAGGTGCATGTATGCCCCCGAGGCCATCTCGCGCTCGACCGTCTTCGCCGCCTGCTCGAGGTTCGCCTTCGCCCGGTTGTCCGCCTTGCGCTGGTTGCTGGGCGCCGACGTGCCTCCAGCCCGGGTGTGCCGGACCTCCGTGCCGTTGACCTCGCCAAGGGGCACGATCTCGTCGAGGATGGCGCCGAAAGTCTTGGCGTGCTCCTTGTCGACGACCGCGACCAGGGCCGGTGGGTAGCGCTCGAGCTGGCGGAGGATCGGCGCAAGCAGGAGCTCCCCCACCTCGAGCCTCTCGTCGGTCTCGTCGCGAAGCTTGACCAGCTCCAGCACGCCGTGCGGCTCATCGGCAAAACCGGCGAACGCCGCGCAGCCGGCCGGCCGGACAACCGCGATGTGGTGGCGCAGCCGCCGCATCTCGTACTCCATCAGCTCCGCGTCCTTGGCCGTCACGCGGTCCTTGTACCGGTGCAGCAGGTCGCGAAACTCGATGTCGTAGAACCGGGCGTCGTAGCCCTCGGCTCGCGCCGGCAGATAGACGCTGAGCGCGCGCCCGGACGCGCGCCGCAGCCGTGGCGCGAGGACGAACATGGCCAGCAGCGGGCTGTAGGTGGTCATCCCACCATCTTGAACGCTTGCGAGCCAAAGCACCGGCCGCCGGTAGAGTGGTCTGAGCGATGTTCGAGGACGAGACGCCGATCGCCTGGACCGGGCTGCCTCGCGACGCGATCGTGGTCGCCGCCGACGGGACCGAGATCGGCAGGGTCCGGTACGTCCTCGGCGACCAGGAGGAGGACATCTTCCACGGCATCGCGATGCGCCGCGCGGGTGACGGTGAGACGGTCGAGGTGCAGTGGAGACGCATCCAGAGGATGTCGGAGCACCACGTCGTCACCGATGTCTCGCCCGACGAGGTCGCCTCGCTGCCGCAGTACCGCGAGCGCTAAGCCGTGGCGCCTCCAGCGGCCGCGACCTGCTTCGCCTCGGCGCCGCGCATGAAGGCCATCGCCTCCTCCACGGACGGCGCTTTCAGAACGTTCTCGCGCGCGAACAGCTCGGCGTCATCGGAGCCCTTGGCCCGTATGCGCGCGGCCGCCGCCTCGCGGTCGTAGTCAGTCTTGCGCAGCGTCACACCAGGACCGAGCATCGCCCAGTAGGCGCCGGGCTCTCCGTACGTCATGCCCACGCTGCCAGGGTTGACGATGCGCAGGGCGCCCACCACGCGGTCGAACTGCATGTGCGTGTGCCCGCACATGACAAGGTCGGCGTCGACGCCGGCCATCAGCGCGCGAACTCTTTCGTCGGGCGTCTCGACCGTGAAGACGTCGGTGTCGTTGCGTGGCGACGCGTGGCAGAAGAGGACGCGGCCCACCCCGTCGACATCGTCCACGCTGACCGTGGGCTCGAACGAAGCGAGGAAGTCGCGCTGCGCGCGGTCGATCTGCCGCGCGCACCAGCCCGCGAACGGCCCGGGCATGGGCGCCGCGTCCTTGCCGTCGAACTCGTCGATCAGCCCGCGGTCGGCGTTGCCGCGGACGAACCGCGCGTTGCTCACGGCTCGCAGCGCGTCGATCGTCTCCGCCGGCATGGGCCCGGAGGCGACGTCGCCGCAGAAGACGACCAGGTCAGGGCCCTCGGCCGCGACCTCACCCAGGACCGCCTCGAGCGCGGGGAGGTTGCCGTGGATGTCGGACAGGACCGCCACCCTCACGGCCTCAGATTAGGCTCAGTCCAGCCGGGGCCGCTCACGCACGAACAGGCCCATGAAGGCCAGGCCGCCGAACACCACCGCGCAGACGAGCCCGACCACGAGCAAGGGGAGGCTGAAGCCGTAGCGGATCGAGCTGGCGACGACGACTCCGCCCCCGACGCAGACTCCCATGATCACTCCCCAGAGCCACGGCCCCTGCATATCCAGGAAACGCCCGAGGGGGCCCAAGAGGCGGTGCTGATATTCGGCAAGTCGGGAGAATGGGGACGTGAACCCTGCGCCGGTAGGAATCTTCGACTCCGGTGTGGGCGGCCTCTCGGTCCTGCGCGAGATAGGCGCGGCGCTGCCCGCCGAGCCGGTTCTCTACGTCGCCGACTCGGCCAATGCGCCGTGGGGGGACAAACCGCCATCGTTCGTCCGCGACCGGGCCCTGGCCATCTCGCGGTTCCTGATCGGGCTCGGCGCCAAGGCGATCGTCATCGGCTCCAACACCGGCACCGCCGGCTCGGCCGAGGCGCTCCGGAGCAGCCTCGCCATCCCCGTGGTCGGGATCGAGCCCGGCATCAAGCCGGCGGTCGCGGCCACGCGTTCGGGCGTGATCGGAGCGATCGTGCCCGCCGCGGTCGGCGAGTCGGATCGCCTGCGATCGCTGGTGGAACGCTTCGGCGGCGGCGTGAAGATCGTCATCCAGCCGGTGCCGGGGGTGGTCGAGCACATCGAAGCCGGCGACCTGGACGGCGCCGAATTGAGGCGGATGCTCGAGGGGTACGTGCGGCCGATGCTCGACGCAGGCGCCGACGCGATCGTTCTCGGATCGACCCACTACGTCTTCCTGAAGCCCGTGCTCGCGGAGATCGCCGGCCCGGACGTCACGTTGATCGAGACCGGGGCCGCGGTCGCGCGCCAGCTCGGGCACGTCCTCGACGAGCGCGACCTGCGCGCGGACGGTGCTCGCGGCGAGGAGCGCTTCTGGACCAGCGGCGACCCGGAAGAGTCGCGGCGCGTGATCTCCAGGCTCCTGGGTCGCGACGTCTCGGTGGAGAAGCTGCCCGACTCGTTGCCCTAGGCGATCTTGACGAACAGCCCGATCCCGTACGTGATCGCGCCGACGATGATTCCCGCCACGGTCATCTCGAGGCCGGCCGACCACCAGGAGCGCAACGTGAACAGCGCCTTCGAGGCGCCGACCAGGAAGTGCGCGACCAGGGACACGATCGCCGCCGTGACGACGCCCGCGGTGCCGTGCAGCCAGAAGAACGGCAGGACCGGGACCATCGCCCCGATGAACGTGCTCACGCCGGCCGCGATCGCCGACTGCACCGGGTGGCCCTGGCTGTCGAGGCCGCCGAGCTCTTCCGGGCCGTGGACCTTGAGCACGGCCTCCGGGTTGGCCGAAAGCTGCTCAGCCAGGCGGTCGGCCATCTCCTTGTCGATGCCCTTCAGCTGGTAGAAGAGCGAGACCTCCTCCTTCTCCTCGTCCGGGTGCTCGACGATCTCCTGGCGCTCCCGCTCGACGTTGGCCGCGGCGACCTCGCTCTCCGAGCGCTCGGCGAGGAACGCGCCGGTCGCCATCGAGAGGCCGGACGCGATGGCGCCGAAAAGACCCGCCGTGAGGACGAAGCTCGAGCCTCCAGTCGCGCCGGAGACGCCCGCGACGATCCCGAACACGGCCGCGAGGCCGTCGTTGGCGCCGTAGATCGCGCCCGAGATCCAGCCGGCGCCGGTGCGGTGCCAGGACTCGCGGCCGAGGATCCGGTTGAGCCGGGTCTGCACGCTCGACGGCTGCGGCCCGGCGTGGTGCGCGACCTCCATCGACTCGAGCGACTTGGAGTGACCCTGCTCTTCGACGCGGATCTCCTGCAGGACCGCGTCGGTGTCCGGGTCGCCGGTGGTTCGCAGGTAGCGGTCGGTGATCTCCTCCTGTTCGGCCGCCTCCATGCGCGCGATCACCGCCTCGACCGGGGCCAGGCGCGCCTGGAGGCGCTGAATCGGTGACAGCCGGACCGAGGACGGGTCGGGGATCGGCTGGCCGAGCTCGCGCAGCCGCTTCTCTATCCGCTCCCGGTGCGAGGACTCGGCGGCGGCGATGGCGCGGATGATCTCGCCGCGTCGCGGGTCGCCCATGCGCTCGGCGAGGAGGCTGTACATCTGGTTGGCCTGGACCTCGCCACGCCAGGCCTGGAGCAGGCGCTCGACCGCCTCCCGGGGTGCGGTCTTCTGCGCCACGACTAAAGGCTAATGAGAGTCAGCCGGGACCTGCGCCGCGCCTGCCGGACCGACAACCACCTGGACCCGCTGCACCGCGTTGTTCTGCACGCCCTCGGAGTTCCAGCTCGGCTGCAGCGGCTGCACGTTACCCGCGGAATCGATCGCACGCACGCAGAGCTCGTGCTCGCCCGCACGCGCCTGCCATGTGTGCGTCCACCGCCGCCACGCGTGGGGCGAGGGAGCGCCCTCGAGCGCGGCGCGGGACCACGTCCGTCCGCCGTCCGCGCTGAAATCGACGCCGCCGACCGCGCCCCTTCCCGACCACGCCCTGCCTTCGATGACATGCGGCCCCGGCTGGACGAAGCGAGTGCGCGACATGAAGTCGGGGACGCCCGGCGGGACCATGAGGGCCCGCGGGAGCATACGGGTGACCGGCTCGCCCGGATCCTCGGCGCTGACCCGGTAGTGATAGGCCGTCGCCTGCTGATAACCGTTGAAGTCGTCGTCGAGCACCGTGATGGAGCGGAGCCACTTCACGCTCGTCATGCCGTACCAGCCCGGCACGATGAGTCGCAGCGGGAAGCCATGCTGGGGCAGCAGCGGGCCGCCGTTCATCTCGTAGGCGAGAAGCACGTCCGGGTCGGTGGCATCGCTCCACGAGAGGCTGCGCTCGTACAGCTGGTCGACGCCGCCCTGCACGCCGCGGTCGAGGCCGGTGAAAACGACGTCCTTGGCCCCGCGGAGATGACCCGCCTCTTCGAGGATCCCGGCCAGCGGCGTTCCGGTCCACTCCGCGGTGCCGACAGCCTCCATCACCCAGGGCTGGCTCATCGGCCGCGGTGAGAGTCGTGAGCGGCCGTTGCCCGCGCACTCGAGCGTGACGGCCAGCGTCTTCGCCGGTCGCGACCGGAGGTCGGAGAGCTTCAGGGTCAGCGGTTTCTGCACCCGGCCGCCGACGCCGAGCTCGTAGGCCGCGGCATCGACGGCGGGGATGTCGAAATGGATCAGCAAGTAGTGGAGCCCGACCGGCGTCACGTCGTAGCGCAGGGCCTCGAGCGGCATCGAGTGATTGCGCACCGCAAG
>JBKPCW010000247.1:0-2388 GCA_046727555.1 Candidatus Dormiibacterota bacterium
GGCTCGGCCTTGGCGTCTACAACATCACCAAGGCGGGCGTGATCATGCTCACCCGGCAGCTGGCCCGCGAGCTCGGCGGCAAGGTGCGCGTCAACGCGGTCGCGCCCGGACTGGTGAAGACGCGCTTCGCCGAGGCGCTGTGGGGCAACCCCGAGATTCTCGACCGCGTGCTGGCCCAGAACCCGATGGGCCGCATCGGGGTGCCGGACGAGATCGCGAGCGCGGTCCTGTTCCTGGTCTCCGACGCCGCTAGCTACGTGAATGGGGAAGTGCTTGTCGTCGACGGGGGCGGGGGCGAGGTTTAGCCTCCACCGGAGCCTCGCCGTTGGTCTCGCCGTTCTCTGAGGCGACCTGGCGGCTGTGGATGAAGTCCTCCAGCTCCTTCTCGTACTGGTAGGAGTGCCGGTCGGGCACGTAGCGCAGCACCCGCCGCTGCTGGATGAAGTCCTCGAAGGCCGCGCGCGTGCTGCGCGCCGCCCGGAAACCCAGCTCGCGAGCGGCTTTGTTGGTCGCCAGCGTGCGGCCCCACCGCAGAAGGTCGAGCAGCTGCGGCGAGAGGAAGGCGATGCCCGCCTTGCGGATCGCGAACGCGGCCAGGCCGAGACCGAGCGGCGGCAGAAGGGGTGCGTGGAGCTTTCCGGCCCCGTCGAGAAGCGCGGACAGGGGCTCGTTGCCCGGCGCCGCGATGTTGTACGCGCCGCCCGGCCCGCGCCTGGTGGCCAGGACCATCGCTTCGATGGCGTCGTCCCGATGGACCAGCTGGATCGGCGGGTCGTAGCCGATCACCGTCGGCACGACCTCGAGGTCGAGGTAGCGGGCCAGCGGCTGAGGCTCCTGGGGATTGAGGCTGTTCGCGAACCGCAGCGTGAGGAGGGTGATGCTCGGGTTGCGCACGGCGAAGTCGCTGACGTACGACTCCACCTCGACGATGTCGCGCACGAACTGGTGGCCGGAGTTGGTGTCCAGGCGGTGGTCCTCGCGCAGCCCGGTCGGCAGGTCGAACCGCGAGCCGTAGACGTGGCCCGACGACTTCAGGACAAAGCGCCGGACCGGGCTGCCCTCGCCGGCGCAGCCGGCCAGCAGGTTCAGGGTGCCGATGACGTTCATCTCGTGGGCGCGGGCGGGGTCCATGTCGAACGAGTCGATGCGCGTCAGCGTGTGGACGACCGTGTCGATGCCGACCGCACGCACGAGCTTGCCGATCAGCGAATGCCGGATGTCGAGCTTCAGGTAGTCGGCGCGGCCGAGGTCGTAGCGCGGCTCGCGGATGTCGATGCCGATGACCTCGGCGACGTCGGGGTCCTCGACCAGGCGCTGCACGAGGAGCGCGCCCCACCAGCGCGCGACGCCCGTGACGAGAATCCGTCTCTTTCTCCCCACGCTGAGCCCAGTTTACCCAGCGCAACTTTGGCGGCCGGATTTACTCCGGCCGCGACTATGCCTCTTGGCCTGCCAAACGTTGCAGCGAGTGGCTACTTCGAAAAGCCCAAACCGTATACCGGAGGGAGAGCAGACACTGCCGCGTAGCGGCACTGTCGATGAGAGGGAACCATCCGGGTTCCCTCTCATCAATACGTCCTCTTAATCACCTCACGCTCCATGACCGCTACGGCCCGGGTGACCGTCTCGAGGAGCGGCGACTTCGCCTGCCGGACGGCGAACTCGAGCTGGCGGACCAGGGAATAGAGCGCCTTCATCGCCTTGATCGCGTCGCCGATGTCGACGTTCGGCGGGATCGGGATCTTGTCGAGCGCCTCGCCCGACGCCCAGCGGAACGCGAAGTCGATGTAGTCGTGCGACGGCTGGCGGAGATTCGGCTCGTCGAGCTCACGCTCCATGTCGGCGAACCGGAAGTACAGCGAGCGCACCAGGCGCGCGGTCTGGGCGATGGCGGGAGTCGGGTAGCGGCGCGGGCCGCGTTGCTGCTGCCGGTCGCCCCTCCGCTCCCGGTCCTCGACGGCCAGCATGACCAGCACCGCGCACAGCTCTTCCGGCGTCAGACCCTCGAACCAGCCGAGCGACACCGCCTCGGCGACCAGGATGGTGTTCTCGCCGTAGACGCGCGCCGCGAACAGGCCCTTGTCGGTCGGCTTGTGGTGCTTCAGGAAGCCGGCCTCCTCGAGGATCCTGCTCAGCCGGCGGAGCTTGCGCGGGTACTCGTCCATCTGCCCGGTGCTCTCGTGCTTGGCCCGGTCGAGCTCCTGCTGCAGGGAGCGGATCTCGCCGTACCTCTGCAGCAGCTCGCCGAAGCGCGGCGAGCGGACGACTTTCAGCTTGCGCTGCCGCTCGAGGAGGCCCTTGGCCTCGATCTCCAGGCGCTGGGCGAGCCGGGAGGCGTGGCCCTGGCCGCGCTGCCGGCCGCGCCGCTGGCGCCGCTCCGCCCCGGCC
>JBKPCW010000248.1:0-11002 GCA_046727555.1 Candidatus Dormiibacterota bacterium
GTCAAGGCCCAGGCCTCGAGTTCGAAATCTCGCACCACTTAGACTGGTTTCAACTCAAGAGCCAATTCAAGAAAAGGGGGATCGTGAAATGCCCTTCGAGCTTCCGCCGCTTCCTTACCCGTACGAGGCGCTCGAGCCGCACATCGACACGACGACCATGCAGATCCACCACGACAAGCACCACGCCGCGTACGTCGCGAACGCCAACAAAGCTCTCGAGGCGCACCCGGAGCTGGCGAGGAAGACGGTGGAAGACCTGCTGTGGGGCATCAACAACGTCCCCGAGGACATCCGCACCGTGATCCGCAACAACGCCGGCGGGCATGCGAACCACTCGATCTTCTGGACCATCATGGGCCCGGGCGGAGGCGGCAACCCGCGCGGCAGGATCGCCGACGCCATCAAGAACACCTTCGGCGGCTACGACCAGTTCAAAGAGCAGCTCAGCAAGGCGGCGGTCGGTCAGTTCGGCAGCGGCTGGGCCTGGCTCGTGGCCGACCGGCAGGGCAAGCTCGCGGTCAAGGGCTACCCCAACCAGGACAGCCCCTTCATGGAGGAGCTGACTCCGCTTCTTGGCGTCGACGTGTGGGAGCATGCCTACTACCTGAAGTACCAGAACCGTCGCGCCGACTACGTCACGGCCTGGTTCAACACCCTGAACTGGGACGCCATCAACGCGCGCTTCGGGTCGGTCTGGGCGTAGCGGCATAAGCGCCGCTCGGTAGAATCTCCGGGTCCATGGCCAAGCTCCAGAACGCACTCGTCATCGCGGAGGCCGTGCTTGCCGTCCTGCTCATGGCCGGCGTCTTGCTCCAGACGCCCAAGGCATCCGGGCTCGGGGGCACGATCGGAGGCGGCGACTCTGGCCTGGGCGGCGGCTACCGCACCCGCCGTGGCCTGGAGCGCCAGGTCTACTGGACGACCTGGGTCCTCGTGGGGGCGTTTCTCGTCTGCTCGATCGCCAACGTATGGGTGACGACTCATCTCAAGTAGACCGATCCTCGCCGCCGCTTTCGCGGCGGCCCTGGCCCTCGCGGGGTGCCAGCCAGTCGCCACGGTGCCCAAGCCGGCGCGCGGCGGCACCGCGGTCGAGGCGCTGATCGGGCAGGCGACGGTCCTCAACCCGCTGTTCGAGACAAACGAGAGCACGCGGGACGTCGACCGGCTGATCTACCAGGGCCTGACCGCCGTCGACTCGCAGCAGAACGTCGTTGGCGTCCTGGCCAGGGATTGGGCCGTGTCACCGGACCACCTGTCATGGACGTTCACCGTCCGCGACGACGTGAAGTGGGCCGACGGCCAGCCGTTCGGCGTCGACGACGTGCTCTTCACGTTCCACATCCTCCAGGACCTCGAATATCAGCAGCCGGGGGCCGATGTGTGGCGCCAGGTCGGGGTCGCGGCCGGCGGGCCTGGGCAGGTCGTGTTCACGCTCCGCGCGCCCGACGCGTCGTTCCCGCTGTCGCTGCGGGTGGGGATCATCCCCAAGCACGTCTTCGGGGGCATGGCGCCCGAACAGATCCAGTCGAGTCCCAACAGCGGGGTGCGGGCCTTTGGCACGGGTCCCTTCAAGGTCGGGACGATCAACCAGCTGGCGATCACGCTCGACCGCAATCCCTACGCGTACCCCCAGCCCTACCTGGACCATCTCGTGCTCCGCACGTACCCGGCCACCGACCCACAGGCGGCGATCCGCGCGGTGCTGTCGGGCGCCGCGGACCTGGTCGGCGGGATCCAGCCCCAGGAGGTCGACACGCTCCAGGGCCGCACCGACCTGACCGTGCTGGAGGCGCGGATGTTCACCAACGCGTTCGTCACGTTCAACCCGGAGGGTGCAGGCAAGCAGTTCTTCACGGACCCGAAGGTCCGGCTGGCGCTCGTCCAGGGCATCGACCGGCAGAAGATCGTGTCCGACGTCCTGGCGGGCCGCGCGGACGTCGACCCGAACCCCATCCCCACCGCCGATTGGGCCTACTCCGCCTCGGCGGGAAACATGCACCCGTTCGACGCCGTCGGCGCGGCCAAGGCGCTGGATGCGGCCGGGTGGGTGATCGATCCGGCCTCGAAGCTGCGTGTCAAAGGCGGCGTTCAGTTCAAGGTGAGCCTGGTCGCCGCCGACTCGTATCCCAACCAGCAGGTGGCGCAGGAGATCTCCGGCCAGCTCGCCCAGCTCGGCGTCCAGGTGGACGTCAAGCCGCTGCCGGCGTCGAAGCTGCTCCAGGACCACCTGCTGACCCACCAGTACCAGATGGCGTTGGTCTCGATCGAGGTCGGGCCCGACCCCGACCAGTACTCGCTCTGGCACTCGGGCATCGACCCGGCGGCGCTGAACTTCGCTTACGCGAAAGGGTGGGGCCTGATCGACAAGGACCTCGAGGACGGCCGGAGCGCTGTCGAACCTTCATCGCGATTGGCGGCGTACATCGACTTCCAGACGCTGATGGCGGACGCGGCGCCGGCGATCTTCCTCTACGCGGGCCGCTACGAGTACGCGGTGTCGCAGCGCGTGCACGGCGTGCACTTCAACAAGGCGATCGAGCCTTACGATCGGTTCCAGTACGTGACCGACTGGTACGTGAATACGACGGGCTAGGGGCGCATGGATCTCGGTTTGAAGGGCAGGCGCGCGCTAGTCGTCGCTGCGAGCAAGGGCCTCGGCCGCGCGTGCGCGGAGACGCTCATCGCCGAGGGAGCGCGCGTCTTCATCTCCTCGCGCAACCCGGAGGCGGCCGCGCGCGAGATCAGCGCCGCGGGCTGGCTCGCCTCGGACGTATCCAAAGAGGGCGAGCCGGAGAGCCTCGTCGAGGCGGCCGTCCACACCCTCGGCGGCCTCGACGTCCTGATCGCCAACGCCGGCGGGCCGCCACCAGGCACCTTCCAGGGCCTGCCGATCGAGGCCTGGGAGGGCGCGTTCCAGCTGACGCTGATGAGCGCGGTGCGCCTCGTCCACGCCGCGCTGCCTCACCTCAAGAGGTCGGACCAGGCGCGGATCGTCTTCATCGGCTCGATCACCGTCCGCCAGCCGATAGGCAACCTCACCCTGTCCAACTCGCTCCGGGCGGCGGTCTCGGGGCTGGCCAAGACGCTCTCGCTCGAGCTCGCCGCCGACCGGGTCACGGTCAACACCGTCGCCCCGAGCGCGATCCTCACCGACCGCCTGCGCCACCTGGCAGGCGACGAAGAGGGGATCAAGACCATGGCCGAACGGACGCCGATGCGGCGGCTGGGCACACCCGAAGAGTTCGCCGCCGCGTGTGTGTTCCTGTGCTCGCGCCAGGCCGCTTATGTCACCGGTCAGACGCTGGGCGTGGACGGCGGGTCGCTCAGCGGCGTCCACTAGGATTCGGCCACTAGGATTCGGGCCGCTAGGATTCGGGAGAGATGGCAAGCACCGCGGTCCGCTTCGCCGAGAGGATGTCGCGCCTCGGCACCGAGGGCGCGTTCGAGGTCCTCGCCCGGGCGCGCAAGCTCGAGTCCGAGGGCAAGCGCATCGTCCACCTCGAGATCGGCGAGCCCGACTTCGCCACGCCCGACAACATCGTCGAGGCCGCCATCGGTGCCATGCAGAACGGCTACACCCACTACACGCCCGCGAGCGGCATCTTCGAGGCGCGCGAGGCCGTCGCCCAGTTCGTGAGCCGGATGCTCTCGACCGAGGTCGAGGCGACCGACGTGGTGCTCGTGCCCGGGTCCAAGAACGTCTTGCTCTTCACCCTCCTCGCCTGTGTCGAGCCGGGCGACGAGGTCATCCTGCCCGACCCCGGTTACCCGGCGTACGCGTCGCAGGTCAACTTCATCGGCGCCGTCCCGAAGACGGTGACGCTGCGCGAGGACAAGGGCTTCCGCATGGACCTCGACGAGCTAGCCTCGCTGGTCACGCCGAAGACCCGCATGCTGATCATCAACACCCCGCAGAACCCGACCGGCGGCGTGCTCACCGACGAGGACGTCGACTTCGTTTGCGACCTCGCCCAGAGGCAGGACCTCCTCGTCGTCTCGGACGAGATCTACAGCCAGCTGGTCTACGGGTTCAAGCACGTCTCGCCGCTGTCGCGCCCGGGCATGCGCGAGCGGACGGTGCTCATGGACGGCCTGTCCAAGTCGTACGCGATGACGGGCTGGCGCCTGGGCTACGCGGTCGCGCCCCGCCAGTTGGCGGCCAAGCTCGACACGCTGATGATCAACTCCTCGTCTTGCGCCGCGGCCTTCACGCAGATCGCGGCCATCGAGGCCCTCGGCTCACCCGAGTCGGAGCACGCGGTGCGGCGGATGGTCAAGGTGTTCGAGCACCGGCGCGACCTCGTGGTCGACGGCTTGAACGAGATCCCCGGCGTCCGCTGCGCCAGGCCGCAGGGCTCCTTCTACGTCTTCCCGAACATCGAGGGCACCGGCTTCGACGAGCACGAGCTCGCGAACCGCCTGCTGAACGAGGCCGGCGTGGCGGTGCTTCCGGGCACGGCGTTCGGCCACGCGGGCAAGGGCTTCATCCGCCTCGCGTACACGCAGTCGGAGGACGAGCTGAAGCTCGGCGTCAGAAGGATCAAGGAGTTCATCGCCGCCCACAAGGCATAGGATGTCCTGCACATGGAGCGTCTGACCGAGCCTCTCGTGAGGGACGGTGGCAAGCTCCGTCCCGCAACCTGGGAGGAGGCGCTGACCAGGGCCGCCGCGGGATTCGACGCAGCCCGCCGGCTCGGCCCACAGGCGTTCGGCATGTTCAGCTGCTCGAAGACGACGAACGAGATGAACTTCATGGCCCAGAAGTTCACGCGCGCCGTCATGCACAGCAACAACGTAGACAGCTGCAACCGGACTTGACACGCCCCCAGCGTCGCCGGTCTGGCGACAGTGTTCGGAGCCGGAGGAGGGACGTCCTCCTACCGCGAGGCTGAGGACACCGAGGTCATCATCCTCTGGGGCTCGAACGCGCGCGAGACCCACCCGATCTTCTTTCATCACCTGCTCCGCGGCGTGCGCAACGGCGCCCGGCTGGTCGCCATCGACCCGCGGCGGACGAGCTCGGCCGAGTGGGCGGACGTCTGGCTCGGCCTCGATGTGGGCAGCGACATCGCGCTGGCCAACGCCATGGCTCGAGTGATCATCCACAACGACCTCATCGCCGGCGACTTCATCGCCCGCGCGACCGCGGGCTACGAAGACTTCGCGCAGTGCGTCGAGGCGTACACGCTGGAGCGCGCCGAGGCGGAGACAGGCGTGCCTGCGCATGCGATCGAGGAGGTCGCGCTCACGTACGCGCGCGCCGGGACGGGGATGATCTGCTGGACGCTCGGCATCACCGAGCACCACAACGCCACCGACAACGTGCTCGCCCTCATCAACCTGGGGCTGCTCACCGGCAAGGTCGGCCGCTACGGCTGCGGCCTCAACCCGCTGCGCGGCCAGAACAACGTCCAGGGCGGCGGCGACATGGGCGCCATCCCGGCGCGTATGCCTGGGTTCCAGGACCTCGAGGATGCGGAGATCCACGACAGGTTCTCGCGCGCGTGGGGCGGCGCCGAGTTTCCACACAGGAAGGGCTGGCACCTGAGCGAGATGTTCGAGGCCATGGAGCGTGGCGACCTGCGCTCGCTGTACATCGTCGGCGAGAACCCGGCCCGGAGCGAGGCCGACCAGGGCCGCGCGGTGCACCTCCTGAGCGGCCTGGATCACCTCGTGGTGCAGGACATCTTCCTCACGCACACGGCGGAGCTGGCCCACGTCGTGCTGCCCGCGGCCGCCGGCTGGGCGGAGGCGGAGGGCACCGTCACCAACAGCGAGCGGCGCGTGCAGCGCGTGCGGCGGGCGCTCGAGCCCCCGTCCGGCGCGCGCGACGACATCGAGATCATCTGCGAGCTCGCGCAGCGGCTCGGCTCGGCCTGGGGGCAACCCACCGCCGAACAGGTGTGGGACGAGTGCCGCAGCCTTTCGCCCATGCACGCCGGCATGAAGTACTCGCGCCTCGACGAGCTCGACGGCATCCAGTGGCCGTGCCCCGACGAGTCCCATCCGGGGACCCAGTTCCTGCACGCCCGGTTGTGGAAGGACCCGGTGGAGGGACCGCGAGCCCCGTTCCACGCCGTCGAGCACGACCCGCCCGTGGACAGGCTCACGGAAGAGTTCCCCATCCGCCTGACCACCGGACGGCGGCTGGACTCGTTCAACACGGGGGTCCAGACCAACGAGTACACGTCGCCACTGCGCAGGCGCGAGGCGATCATGATCTCGCCCGAGGACGCCGAGCACCTCGGCATCGAGGAAGGCGAGCGGGTCCGCGTGAGCTCTCGGCGCGGCTCGGTCGAGGTGCCGGTTGCCCTCGACCATTCGATGCGGCCGGGCCTCGCGTTCATGACGCTGCACTTCCCGGACCAGGTCGCGACCAACGTGCTCACCATCGACGCAACCGACCCGAAGTCGGGCACGGCCGAGTTCAAGGCGAGCGCGATCCGCATCGACAAGATCCGAGAGCCCGCGACCGCCTAGTGGACATCCGCACCACCGGGGGCCCTGCCTCCGCCGAGGAGAAGGCGGCGGTCGACGCGCTGCTCGGTGCGCCTTACCCGTCGGCGACCCACGTCGCCTACGGCGGCCGGGCGGCGCGGTCCCGGCGCCACCTCCTCCTGCCCGTGCTGCACGAGGTCCAGGATCGGGTCGGCTGGGTGAGCCGCGGCGCGCTCGAGTACGCGTGTCGCCGCCTCTCGATCCCACCGGCCGAGGCCTACGGCGTGGTCAGCTTCTACGCGCGCTTCGCGCTCGAGCCCCGCGGCGGCGAGACGGTGCAGGTGTGCGACGACATCGTGTGTCAGCTCGCCGGCGCGCGTCCCGGCAGTGGGGTGAACTGCCTCGGTCTGTGCGACCGCGCGCCCGCGACCCTGGACGAGGCGCATCCCGTATCCACACCCGCGGCGCCACGCGGCCAGGTCCGCCTCCTTCGCCGCGCCGGCGTCGTCGACCCCGAGAGCATCGACTCCTACCGGGACCACGGCGGCTTCCGGGCGCTCGCGAAGGCGCGAGAGATCGGCGGCGACGAGGTGATCCGCATGATCGCGGGATCCAACCTGCTGGGCAGGGGAGGGGCCGCCTTTCCGACCGGCCGCAAGTGGGACTCGGTCGCCAAAGCGCCGGCCCCGCGCTACCTCGTCTGCAACGGAGACGAGTCGGAGCCGGGCACTTTCAAAGACCGCGTCCTCATGGAGGACGACCCCTTCGCGATCGTCGAGGCGATGGCCATCGCGGCGTTCGCGACGGGCTGCGAGAAGGGCTACGTCTACATCCGCACGGAATATCCGCTCGCGCGGAAGCGAGTCGAGCACGCGATCGCGCGTTCACGCGCCGCCGGCCTCGTCGACGTCGACATCGAGGTGAGGCGCGGGGCGGGGGCCTACATCTGCGGCGAAGAGACGGCGCTGTTCAACTCGATCGAGGGCAAGAGGGGAGAGCCTCGAAACAAGCCGCCGTTTCCGGTTCAGTCGGGGCTGTTCGGCCGGCCGACCCTGGTCAACAACGTGGAGACGCTGGTCAACGTGCTCGACATCGTCAACGGCGAGTTCTCCGACACGCGCCTGTTCTGCGTCTCGGGCCATGTCGCCGCCCCGGGCGTGTACGAGGTTCCGCTCGGCACGCCGCTGCGCGCCCTGCTGGAACAGGCCGGCGCCCACGACATCCGCGCCGTCCTGCTGGGAGGCGCGGCCGGATCATTCCTCACTCCGGAGCAGTTGGACGTGCCGCTGTCGTTCGACGGCACCCGGGCGATCGGGGCGACTCTGGGGTCAGGGGCGGTGATCGTCTTCGACGAGACCGCGGACATGAAACAGGCGCTGCTCCGCATCGCGCGCTTCTTCCGCGACGAGTCGTGCGGCCAGTGCGTGCCGTGCCGGGTCGGGACCAAGCGCCAGGAGGAGATCCTCGAGCGCGTGTTCCAGGCGCCGAACGGGGATGGCCGCGCCGACGTCATGCTCCTCTCCGACATCGCTCAGGCGATGCGCGACGCGTCGATCTGCGGCCTCGGCCAGACGGCCGCGAACGCCATCGCTTCGGGGCTGACCCAGCTCAAGGTCCTGAACCATGGCTGACATCGCTCTGTCCATCGACGGGAAGGAGGTCCTCGCTCGGCCGGGCTCGACGATCCTCGACGCCTGCCGGCGGTTGCGCATCGACACGCCCACGTTGTGCCAGCTCGACAACCTCACGCCGGTCAACGCGTGCCGTGTGTGCGTCGTCGAGCTCGAAGGCTCGCGTGTGCTCGTCCCCGCGTGCTCGCGCAAGGTGGAGGAGGGGATGAAGATCCAGACCGACTCGCCACGGGTGCGCCACAGCCGGAGACTTGTGCTGGAGCTGCTTGCGTCGTCGGTGGACATGACGCTCACAGCGCCGCAGGTGCATGGCTGGATGGAGCTCTACGGCGCCACGCCCTTGCGTTTCGGCGCGGACGTCGCGACCGTCGCGCAGCCGGTGAAGGTGGACAACGAGCTCTACGTGCGCGACTACTCGCGCTGCATCCTCTGCTACAAGTGCGTCGAGGCGTGTGGCGTCGACGCGCAGAACACGTTCGCCATCGCCGTCGCGGGTCGCGGCTTCGACGCCCACATCTCGACCGAGTTCGACGTCGGCCTGCCGGATTCGGCGTGCGTCTACTGCGGGAACTGCATCGGTGTGTGCCCGACCGGCGCGCTGATGTTCAAGAGCGAGCACGACATGCGCGCCGCGGGCACGTGGGACGAGTCACGCCAGAAAGTGACCGAGACGGTGTGCCCGTACTGCGGCGTGGGCTGCATGCTCGAGCTGCACGTCCAGGACAACTCGATCGTGAAAGTGACATCGCCCCTCGACAGCTCGGTGACCTCGGGTCACCTCTGCGTCAAGGGGCGATTCGGTTTTGAGTTCGTGCAGCGAAGGGCGCCTAAGCCCTAGTCGTCGCCGCCTCCGCCGCCGCCGTGGTCGTCACCCCCGTCGTGGCCGCTGCCGGTGTGATTGGCCTCCTTGTCGTTGTCGTTGTCGTTGTCGTTCTCGTTCTCGTTGTCGTTCTCGTTCTGCTCCGGCGCCTCGGTGGGCTCGGGCTTCTCGGTCGGCTGCTGGGTGGGTTCGGTCTCCGGGGTCTCGGTGGCTTCCGGCGACTCCTGCTCGCGCGCACCCGACGCCTCGTCGCCTGACGTGGCCGAGTGCAGCCCGACATGCGTCGCCAGGGAGATCGCTGTGTGAGCGGAAGCGCCTGCCCCAGCGACCAGAAGGGCTCCCGCTGCTACGCCGACGATGAGGACGACTGGTCTTTTCATGCCCCTACAAACGCCGGAGGGTCGGCGAGTCGGAAGTCATGCGCCGGACTCGGGTGAGGGGCTGGGTTCCGGGGAGTGGTCGCCGGATCCGTCGCCGGAGGAGCCGCTGCCGGACGTACCGCTGCCGGACGTGCCGCTGCCGGATTCGCCGCTTCCGGACGAGCCGTCGCCCGAGTGACCGTCGGACGGTTCCGGCGACTGGCTCGGCTCTGGTGACTCCTGTGGCTCGGGCGACTCGCCGGGGTTCTCCGAAGGCTCCGGCGACTCGCGCTGCTCCGGCTTTTCCGATGGCTGCGGGTTCTTGGTGTGCTGCGCGGGGCTCTGCTCAGGCGAAGGTGACGTGGCCACGGTGGGATGGACGATGTTGACCACGCGCTCGGTCCAGACCACGGGGTTCGGGCTGCCGGCGTAGGCGGTGAGCCCGAGCATGGCCACGAGCGTGGCCGCCAGCACGGCCGGCGCGAGGCGAAGCAGGACCGGCCGGCGCTGGCTCGACAGGTAGCGCGGCGAAGAGAAGCGCGGCTGGACGCGGTCCAGCTCGTCGCGCAGGCGCTGCTCGAGACGCGGGTCCAGCCCGCCGTCGTCACCTTTGCGCATAGGACTCTTCATGCCGGTCAGAAGGAAACGCTCCAGGCTCGTCGAGTGAGAAGCCGGGCCCGAGCGCGGCGCGCAGCATCTCGCCCGCCTGGCGGAGCCGCGTGCCGATCGTGCGCTCCGAGACGCCCAGCGCGGCCGCGATCTCGCGGTTGGTGTAGCCGTGGTAGTGGCGGAGGACGATGGCGGCGGCCGGCGTGGGTGGGATGCTGCGCAGGGCGGTGAGGAGGTCGGGGCGCGTCGCCTCCTCGGCGGGGTCGGTGCCGTGGGGGGGCCGGCCGAGCCGTCTCAGGATCTCGCCGACGCCGCGGAGCTTCGCGCTGCGGCGATAGGAGATCGCACGGTTGACGGCGATGCGGTGGATCCAGGCCTCGGCCGGGGCGTCTGGCTTCCAGCGGCTCCAGGCCTGGAAGGCCTGGACGAAGGCGTCCTGGGCGCAGTCCTCGGCGGCGTCTGGGTCGGAGAGGATGGCGGTCAGGGTGCGGTAGACGCGTGGGTAGGCGGAGCGGTAGAGACGGTCGAAGTCCTCTCGCGAGCCGGGTCGATAGGTCTCGGACAACCCGACAGGTATAACGGGGCGGGCAACGGGCGGGGACTGTGAACGGGGAGACAGGGAGGGCTGGGTGGGCGCAAGCGCTACGCGAATTTACAATGATTTGCTGGACTGGACGAACCAATTTTCGTAGCATGTATGCATGCAGAAGCTGCGCGAAGCGGTGGCTGAGCTGGAGGTCGATGAGGTCGACGTTCGCGAGCTCAGCGGCCTGATCGATCGCCTGCAGGCAATCCTCTGTCAGGCGCTGCGCGACGGCGTCAAGCGAGGCGACCACCTGCTCGAGGGCAAGACTCCCTGCGGCTGGGTGGCCGAGACCTGTCGGGTGTCGGGCACCTCGGCGGCGGATCGCCTCCGGGTGGGCGAGCAGCTGCCCAGGCTTCCCGGCATCGCGGCGGCCCTGCGCTCAGGCCAGATCGGCTACCAGGCGACCTCGGTGATCTGTCACCTGAGCGAGCTCCTGGGCGAGAAGGGCGAGCAGATCGAGGAGGAGGACTGGATCGGCTACGCCCGGCAGTTCTCGATCAAGAACCTGCGCCGGCTGGCGGAGCACGCCCGCTACGTGGTCGACCCCGACGGAGCCGAG
>JBKPCW010000249.1:0-6424 GCA_046727555.1 Candidatus Dormiibacterota bacterium
AGACGAAGAGGCATAGTCGCGGCCGGGTTGAACCCGGCCGCCAATGCAATGTTGGTTAGTGTGAGACCAGCTGGATCTGGTTCCACCAGTAGTCGAACATGTTGTTCGACCCCGCACCCAGCACGTAAGGCTTGAACAGGAAGGCGTCGACCGTGTAGAAGAGCGGGATGTACGCCACGTCGTCGATCAGCTGCCGGTTCAGCGTCTTGTAGTCCGGGATCGACTGTGGCAGCGGCTCGGCGTCGGCCTTCGCCAGCAGCTGGTCGTAACCCTTGGTGTCATAACCGCTCGAGCAGCTGGTGTCTGGGCAACCGGCCGTGGCACCCCACAGGTTGTCGTACCAGTCCTGCGGATGGTTGTAGTCCGCGGCCCAGCCGTCGCGTGACAGCACGTAGTGCCCGGTCAGCCGCTCGGTCACGAAACGGCCGTGCGGCACGGTCTGCAGCTTCACCGTCACGCCCAGGTTTGCCAGCCACTGGGCCTGGAGAAATCGAGCCACCGGCTCGTTGTACGGTCCTTCCGGGTCGTACGTGTACACAAGACCCTTGCCCTTCACGCCGAGCGGGTCGGCGGACTGCAGCAGGGAGCGTGCCTTGACCGGGTCGAACACGGCCAGCGGGTCCGACCCGTCGCCGAGGTAGCCGAGCAATCCCTTCGGGATCAGCCCGCCCGTCGCGGCGACGCAGGTCACGCTTGCGCACACCTCCCTGGCGAGCGCCGCCCGGTCGATCGAGATCGCAAAGGCCAGGCGGAGGTCGTGCGCCGCCTTGCCGCCGTCCAGCGTGAACGGACCTGCAGCCGGCCGCCTGGCGTCGGCGACCAGGTTGAAGCTCACCCAGTAGTGCTTGTTCTTGACGGCGAGCAACAGCTGGCTCTTCTGCGTCGTCGGGATCCTGGCGACGTCCGCCGCCGGCGGGCCGTAGCCGGCGTAGCCGTAGACGTCGAAGCCCCCCTGCTGGTACCTGGTCATCGCGGCCTCGGGGTCGGATACGACATCGACGTGGACCGACTTCAAGGTCGGCTTCGGCCGGCCCCACCAGTTTCCGACCGCGGCGAAATCGTAGGACTGGCCGGGCGTATGCGACACGAGCTCGAAGGCGCCGGTGCCGACCAGCGTCTCCGGCCGCTTCCACCAGTTCTCGAAGTCGTTCTTGACGACCTTCTGGTCGACGATCATCCCCGCCGCCGAATGCTGGGCGATCGCCGCCTGGAACCAGCCGGCGGCGCCGGTCAGCTTGACCACCACCGTCTCGTCGTCCGGCGCGGTCAGGCCTGACATGCTGACGGCCGGATCCTGCTTCTCCAGCAGCGACTGCAGAGCGGAACCGGAGGCCTGGTTGCCGGCGACCCTGTCGTATCCCGCGATGGCGGAGAGGTTGGCGGCGAAGGGGCCCTGCATCGCGGCCGCGCGGTTCCACGAATAGAGCACGTCCTTCGCAGTCACGGGATCGCCGTTCGAAAACGCGACGTCCGGTCGCAGCTTGAACGTGTAGGTCCGACCATCCGCCGAGATCTCGGGGAGACGTGCGGCGATGTCGGGCGCGACATTGAGGTTGCCGTCGAACTTCAGCAGACCGTCAAAGAGGTTCTGGGCGATGTTCGCCTCGGTCTCGTTGTCGATCATCGCCGGGTCGAGCATGCTCAGGTCCTGCTGGATCGGAAAACGAAGCGTCTGGTCGCCCGCGAGCGGTGATGGCGCCGACCCCACCGGACCGTTGTTGGAGCACGCAACCACGACGAGGGCCCCAAGCGCCGTCAACCGGCGCACCCAACGCGCGGGTAGCATCTTGTCGATGAGCGTATCCGCCAGGGCGGGGAGGCGGCGCCAGGAAGGCGCGGAAAAGGTCCGCGGGGCCACGCGCTTCACCGCCGACCTCGAGCTGGTGGGCCTGCTGCACGTGCACCTCGTCCTCGCGCACGTCGCCTCCGGCACCATCGCGCGCATCGAGACCGGTGCGGCTCGCCAGGCGGCCGGCGTCGTCGACGTGATCACGGGCGCCGACCTGCCCGACCTCGAGGCCGCCGGCCCGGATCTTCCGCTGGCCCGCGACTGCGTCTTTTATGCCGGCCAGCCGGTCGCCGCGATCGTCGCCGAGTCTGTGACCGCCGCGGCCGACGCCGCGGCCCTCGTGGAGGTCGAGTACGACGAGCTGCCTGCGGTCGTCGACCCGGTGGCGGCGATGGGCGACGGGTCGCCGGCCGTCCTGGACGAGGCGGAGACCGCCGACGAGGACGATGCCTCGGTCCACGGCGCGTCGACCGCGACCGAGGAGGAGCCGGCCGACCGGCCGCGCAACACCACCGGCGTGGTCAGGCGCAAGCGCGGCGATGTCGAGGCGGCGCTGAAGCAGTCGGACCTCGTCGTGCGCGGCGTCTACAGCATCGGACGCGCCCACCACTCCTTCATGGAGCCGCACGTCTCGGTCGTCCGGCCGGAGCCAGACGGCGGGTTGACCGTGTGGTCGCCGACGCAAGGCCCGTTCGCGCTGCGCGACGACATCGCCAAGCTGCTCGACCTCGCGCCATACCAGGTGCGCGTCGTGCCGATGCCCGTCGGCGGCGGCTTCGGCGGCAAGGTCGAGCTGCTCGAACCGCTGCTCGCGCTCGTCGCGCGCCGCGTCGGCCGCCCGGTGAGGCTGAACCTCGGGCGGTCGAACGAGTTCGTGGTCGGCCACCACGCGCCCGACGCGTCGTTCGAGCTCGAGCTCGGCGCGATGCGCGACGGCACGCTGACCGCGCTCCGGGCGAGCTTCCGATACGACAACGGCGCCACCGCCGGCTGGCACGCGGGCATCAGCGCGAGCTTTCTGAGCGGCACGTACAGGTTCCCGAGCTACGAGATCCACGGCCTCGAGGTGGTGACCAACAAGACACCGGCCGACGCCTACCGCGCGCCGGGCGCGACCCAGACCTACTTCGCCCTCGAGTCGGCGCTGGACGAGCTCGCCCTCGCGCTCGAGATGGACCCGATCGACCTCCGGCTGCGAAATGTCTTGCGCGAAGGCGACCTGGACGGCGAAGGCGACGCCTTGCCACGCGTCGCCTCGGTCGAGGTGCTCGAGGAAGCCAGGCGCCACCCGGTCTACAGCGCACCGCTCGGCAAGGACGAGTCCGTCGGCGTCGCGCTCGGCATGTGGGGCGGCGCGCGTACGCCGTCGGCGGCCGGCTGCCGCGTCGAGCCGGACGGGACGGTGGCGATCACGGTCGGCTCGCCCGACATCAGCGGCACAGCGACCGGCCTCGCCTTGATCGCCGCCGAGACCTTCGGAGTCGCACCCGAGAAGGTCCGGGTCGACGTCGCCGACACGGCCACCGCGCCGTACGCCGCCATGTCGACGGGCAGCCAGGTGACGTACAGCGTCGGTGGCGCGGTCATCGAGGCCGCGCGTGAGGCGCGCCGCCAGCTCCTGGAGATCGCGACCGAGGAGCTGGAAGCCGCGGCCGACGACCTCGACATCATCGACGGGCGCGTCCAGGTCAAGGGTGCGCCCAGCAAGTCGATCGAGATCAAGGAGCTGGTCCGGCTCGGGACCGAGTTCGCCGGCCGCTACAAGCCGATCCAGGCGATCGGCCGGTCGGCTGTCCTCGAGGCGTCGCCGATGTTCACCGCCCACGTCGCCCGCGTGCGCGTCGACCGTGAGACCGGCGCGTTCCAGCTCATCGGCTACGCCGCCATCCAGGACGTCGGCCGCGCCATCAACCCGCCGGAGGCCGAGGGGCAGGTGCACGGCGGCGCGGTGCAGGCCCTGGGGCGGGCGCTGGGCGAGAGCCTGGTTTACGACCAGGACGGGCAGCTGCGCACCGGATCCTTCCTCGACTACGAGGTGCCGGCCGCGGACCAGGTGCCGGACATCGACGTGAGGCTGGTCGAGGTCCCGTCGCCGGTCGGACCGCTCGGCGCCAAGGGCGTCGGCGAGCCGCCGGCCATCCCCGGCACCGCCGCCCTGGCCAACGCCGTCTCCCGGGGCTTCGGGGTGCGAGTGAGAACCGTGCCGATCGACCGTTTTCAACTGGTCCAGGCCGACGGACAGTAGGAACGGGGCGTCGTCTCTGCGCGGCTACGTCGCGCGGACGCTCCCGGCCCAAAACCCGATCCTGGTCAGCAACCGCGGGCCGCACGAGCCGCGCGAGGACGGCACCTTCAGGCGAGGTGCGGGTGGAGTCATCACCGGCCTGCTGACCCTCGCCGAAGCGACCGGCGCCACATGGGTCGCCTGCGCGCGGAACGACCCCGAGCGCGCGCTGGCCGCGAAGCACCCGCAGGGCCTGACCGTGCCGCTCGCCCACACCCGCGGCCGGCTCCACTACGCCACCCCGACGCGTGAGCAGTACGCGATGTACTACTCCGTCATCGCCAACCCGGTCCTGTGGTTCCTTCAGCACTACCTGTGGGACCTGGGCAACGAGCCGGTCATCGACGAGCGCATCCACCAGGCGTGGACGAACGGCTACGTCGAGGTCAACCGCCAGATGGCGGAGAAGGTGGTCGAGCTCGCGCGCGCGGGGTCAGGGCCGCCGCTGGTGATGGTCCACGACTACCAGCTCTACCTCGTGCCGAGAATGCTGCGGCAGGCGATGCCGGAGGCGGTCATCCAGTTCTTCCTCCACGTGCCATGGGCGACACCGCAGTACTGGAAGGTGCTGCCGCAGGACATGCGCGACGCGATCCTCGAGGGCCTGCTCGGCTGCGACATCGTCGGCTTTCAATCGAGCCTCGACGTCCGCAACTTCCTTCTCACGTGTGAGGAAAACCTCGGCCTCCAGGTCGACGAGCACGAGCGCGCGGTCATCGCGGGTGGGCGAATCGTCTACGCGCGCCATTACCCGATCTCGGTCGACGTTTCCGCCACGATGCGCCTGGCCGCGTCGCGTGGAGTGCAGCGACAGGAGGAGGAGCTTGCGACGTGGCGTCCGCCGAAGCTGATCACGCGCATCGACCGCACCGACCCCTCCAAGAACATCGTCCGCGGATTCATCGCCTACGAAAAGCTGCTGCGCTATCACCCCGACCTTGCCGGCCAGGTCCAGTTCTGGGCGTTCCTTCAACCCTCGCGCCAGGACGTGGCCGCGTACAGCCGCTACCTGCGGCAGATCCGGCAGACCGCGGGACGCATCAACAGCGAGTTCGGGAACGCCGACTGGCAGCCGATCCGCCTCGAGATCGCGGAGAGTGAGCGCAAGGCGATCGCCGCGCTCAAGAACTTCGACGCGCTCCTGGTGAATCCCGTCTACGACGGGCTCAACCTGGTCGCCAAGGAGGGCGCCCTGGTCAACCAGAGGGACGGCGTCATCGTGCTGTCGGAGAACGCCGGCGCCCACGAGGAGCTTCGTGGCAACGTGCTATCGATCAACCCCTTCGACGTCGAGGCGACGGCGGCCGCGATGTACGCGGCGCTGACGATGAACGTGGAAGAGCGACGGCGGATGAACGAAGGCGCGCGTACGGTCGTGCGCACGAACGACATCACGCGATGGATCTCGAACCAGGTGCAGGACCTGCGCGACCTGACGCGAGCAACCGCGCTCAGCTCGCGCGTCTAGCTACTTTTTCGGGCCCACTCGACGATCTCCCACAGCACGGCGGTCGCACGTTCCGGCCCGGCCACGACCAGGTCGCAGCGCTCGAACAGGTCGTCCGGCGCCTCGGGCGACCAGACGCCCACGGCCATGTGCGGGATGTCGAGCGCGCTCACGTACTCGAACAGCGAGCGGTCGTTCTCGTCGTCGCCGAAGCACACCACGCCGCCGGGGTCCTCGCCTGGGAGAAGCGCGGCGAGCGCGCTGCCCTTCCCCGCCTTCGGCGCATGCACCTCGACCACCTTGCGGCCGAGCGCGGCTCCGAGTCGCGCGCCGTCGAGCAGGGGCTGCACCAGGGCGAGCATCTCCGCGCCGCTCATGTCGGTCTTGCGGAAGTGAATCGCCGTGCTGGCCGGCTTCGCCTCGAGCCACGCCCCGGGGATCCGCTCCAGCAGCCGGCGCGCGTCGGCGTTGAATCGGTCGAGGGCCTCGCGTTGAGCGTGGCGCGGAAGGGCAATGCCGCTGTCGCCGATGAGACGGACGCCGGAGATAGGAACGAGTGACTCCAGCTGGTCGGGCGGCCGGCTGCTCAGCACGATGACGTCCGCGAGCAGCGTCACAAGCTCCTGCAAGGCCTCCAGCGACTCGGGCCGAGCCCGCGCGGCGGACGGATCGGCCACCACCTCCGCCAGGGTACCGTCGAAGTCGGTAACCAGGATCAGCTCGGCAGGCGGTACACGCGCGGCCGCCGAGCCGTGCCAAACGTGCGTGATCTCTCTGGTTTCCTGAATCATCCCCCCCGTTACAAACGCGGGCGGTGCCGCTCGATCACCGATCTCAATTCCGGCACCGTTTTCAGGCTACCAAACGTCAGCCCCTGATCGCTTTGCAAGCGTGAATTGCAAAA
>JBKPCW010000250.1:0-7544 GCA_046727555.1 Candidatus Dormiibacterota bacterium
CGGCATGGCCGGGATGACCGGCATCGTCGGCAGCGTCGGGTTGGTCGGCGCGACCGGCTCCGGCGCCGGCGGCGCTGCGGGCGCGCCCTGGTAAGCAGGAGCCGACGCGGGCGCGGCCTGCCTGCCTCGCTGCGCGCCGACGATCTCGTCCACGTCGAGCGGCGGGTGCTTGCTGGTGTCGGCCGACTTGACCTCGATCATCGCGGTCGGGTCTTCGCACAGCGCAAGCGCCTGGTCGGGCTTGTCCGAGATCTCGCGCGACTCGCTCGTGTACGCGCCGGCGAGGTCACCGTGGGCGAGGATGATCACCCCGGTCCCGTTGCCCGAGCGGATCATCACGCTGCCGCTCAATTTGCGCTCGCTCAGGAAGTTGAGCAGCGCCTTCATGTCGACCCACGCCGCGTACAGCTCGGTGTACATGGGTCGCGAGACCGTCAGCTCGTAGAGGCCGTCGATCAGCTCCGCCGAGAGGCCGACGACGTCGAGCACGCCGTGGCCGGCGGTCACGTCGTCGTTGAACTGCTGCAGCGCCTGCTTGCCCAGCACGAGACTGCCCGCCGCCTCGGCGCCGTCGTACAGGCACTCGAGCGCCGAGCCGTCGCGGAACAGGATCAGGCCCGACGCGTCGTCGGTGAGCAGCCGCACATAACCCGTGTAGCCCTCGCGCTCCAGCGTCGTGAGCAGGCGGGGAAAGTCGACGAAAGAGGTCTTGAGCGAGTCGTAAAGGATCTGGCCTGCGGGGACGGGGATCGGCTCCCGACCGTGCTTCGGCTGCGGGCGGTGCTTCACCCCACGTCTTGGCTGCGGTGCTTCCACCTTTCTCTCCGATTCAGCATGATCTTTTCGCTCCACTCGAGGCTCCGGGTGCTCCACACGGGCCTCGGGCTCGGCCGGCGGCGCCGGACGCGCCGCACCTGCGGTGTTGACCAGGTCGGGAATGCCCGACTTGACGGTCTCGTCGGCGGGCAGCTTCGCCTTCGCGTCGAACTCGAAATCGCCCTTGGTCCAGTGCAGGGCGTTGACCACGGCATCGTCACCGGACTTCCCGTCGCCCTGGGCATGGAACAGATGTCCGAACAGGAAGTACAGCGAGGCTGACTGCCCGTTCCCATTGCGGACGGTAAGGGTACCGGTGGACCGCTCGCCCTGAGCGGATTCCAATAGCGAACGAAGGGGGGTTTCGGCAAGTGTGCCGTGCGATTGCAACGGTCTTCTCCTGAGATCGGACGGGCCCGATCGGGGTCTAAGAGAAAGTTAGTATAGGCATCGGTATCAGACCCGCGCGCCCGGAGCCGCCCGAACTCCCCCTACCGGCTCGTCCTTCTCCGGCGCGTCTTTTCCTCATCCGCCACGGCCAGTCGACGTGGAACCGCGAGCACCGCATCCAGGGCCAGCTCGACCCGCCGCTCTCCGAGCAGGGACGCCGCCAGGCCGCGCTTCTCGCCGAGCGCCTCGCGGGCAGGCGTTTCGTTGCTCTCTACGCGAGCGACCTCGAGCGAGCGTTCGAGACCGCCGAAGTCCTCGGCGCGACGCTGGGGCTCGAGCCGCAGCCGCGCGCCCGGCTCCGCGAGGTCTTCCTCGGCGACTGGGAAGGCCTGCGTACGCAAGAGATCGCGGACCGTTTCCCAGAGGCGTGGGCCAGCTGGGTTGAGGAGCCTGACTGGGACGTGGTCCCGGGCGGCGAGGGAGCGGCGGCCTTCGACGCGCGCGTGGGTGCGGAGCTCGACGAGATCACGGAGCGGCATGAGCACGGCGACATCCTCCTCGTCACTCATGGCGGCGTCATCCAGGTCGCGCTGCACCGCCTGGTCGGCCGCGCAAGCCGTGGTCTGTTTCCTTTCAAGATCCAGAACGCATCGATCTCGCTGATCGAAAGACGCGACGGGCGCATGGTCATCGCCGGCGTCAACGACATCGCTCACCTCGAAGAGACGCTCGTCACCGAGGTCGGACCGGGATGAGCGCGGAATCAGAACGCTGGGACGCAAGCCTCGCGGAGCTGGCGTCGCCGGCGCCGCTGCTGCAGTCGTGGGCGTGGGGTGAGGTGCAGGCGCGCGCGGGGTGGACGGTGGAACGCGTGCGCGTGGGATCGCGCGGCGCGATGGCGAGCGTGCAGCTGCGTAAGGTCGGGCCCGCGCGCGAGGCTTACGTCCCCCGCGGCCCGCTGCCCGCGAACGCCGCGGCCATCGACGAGCTCGTCGATTGGGCACGCGGTGCGCGCATCGCGCGCCTGGTCATCGAGCCCGAGGCGCCCGCGGAGCTGGGCGACGCGCTGCAGGAGAAAGGTTTTCGCCGCGTCGCGCCGACGCAGCCGCAGCACACCCGAATCCTCAAGCTGCTTCCGCCGGACGAGCTGCTCGCGACCTTCAAGCACGGCCGCCGCTACAACATCCGCACCGGCATCAAGCGGGGCGTCGTCGTCGAAGAGGGACGGGACGCGGCGGAGCTCGCGCGGCAGTCGTCGGCCGTGGAGCGGCGCGAATCGATTCGCCTGCCCGACCGCCGGTATTACCAGCTGCTGCTCGACCTGCTGCCGTGGTGCAGGACGTACACCGCGCGAGCGCCGGAGAAGCACGAGCCGCTGGCCACGGTGCTGGTCGCGCGCCACGGCGGACGGGCGTACAGCCTGTTCGCCGGCCGGACCGGCGCCCGCCGCGAGCTGATGGGCAACGACCTGGCGTGGTGGTCGGCGATCTCCGCGGCCGCCGAGGCCGGCTGCACCGATTTCGACCTCTGGGGCGTGCCGCCTCCACGCACCGGGCCCGAGCACCCCTGGCACGGCCTGGGGTTCTTCAAGTCCGAGTTCGGCGGGGAGGAGGTCGCGTACCCGGGCGCCTGGGAGGTGATCCTCTCCGCCTCGGGGGCGAGGCTGCTCGGCCTGGAACGGAAGATGCGAGCCTACATTCGGGGGCTGAAACAAAACATTCCCTAACAATCCTCCACAGGCGTTTAGTATGTAGTCATGGCTGTGGCAGAGTCCTCCCGCAAGGTCCTGGTCGTGGAGCCGGACAGCATCACGCGCCGGGAGATCCGGCAGGTGTGCGAGCAGGACGGCTACCAGGTCGTGGAGGCCGACGCCGGCTCCGAGGCCCTGCGCCAGGTCGAGACCGCGCGCCCGAGCGTCGTCCTGCTCGAGGTCACCCTGCCCGACAGCGCCGGCTTCGACGTCTGCCGCGAGCTGCGCAAGATGGACCCCGCCGTGCCGGTGATCATGATGAGCTCGCGCTCCGACGAGATCGATGCGGTGGTCGCCCTGGAGATCGGCGCCGACGACTACGTGACCAAGCCCCTGCGCCTGCGCGAGCTGGTGGCCCGCATGGCCGCGCACCTGCGCCGGGCGCGGCTGGACAACGCCGAGTCGATGCGCAGCCGGCTCGAGTTTCGCGACCTGGTGATCGACGTCAACGAGCGCAGGACCTACAAGAACGACAAGGAGGTCGAGCTCACGCACACGGAGTTCGACCTGCTCACGTTCCTCGCCAGCAACGCCGGCAAGGTGCTGAGCCGCGAGAAGATCCTCAACTCCATCTGGGGGTACGAGTATCCGATCGAGACGCGGGTCATCGACGTGCACATCCGCAACCTGCGCCGGAAGATCGAGACCCAGCCCTCGCGTCCTTATTACATCCTGGCCGTGCCGGGGATCGGCTACCGCTTCACGAACGCGCGTCCGTCGTAACTCCCAGCTCGGCCAGCGACTCGAGCACGAAGTCACGCTCGTCGATGCGCGGGTGAGGGATGACCAGGTCGGCCTCGCGCACGCGCTCGTCGCCAAACAGCAGGATGTCGACGTCGATGACGCGCGGCCCCCAGCGGCGGGCCGGCCGCCGGCCGCCCTCTCTCTCCACCGCTTTGACCGCGCGGAGCAAAGCCCGCGGTTCGCCGGTCCACTCGGCCTCGACCACCTGGTTGAGGAATCGCGGCTGTTCGGCGACGCCCCACGGCTCGGTCTCCATGATTCGGCTCTGACGCAGGATGCGCACGCCCCTTTCGCGCAGCCGGCGCCGCGCGGCGCTCAGGTTTCGGGCCCGCGATCCGAGGTTCGAGCCCAGCCCCAGGTAGACCAGCGTCACCGCATGCGATCCGCTGCGCGGACGGCGCGTGCCATCGCCCGCACGTCGTGCACGCGCACGATGTCGGCGCCGCGTAGCACCGCGGCGACGTTCGTCGAGATGGTGCCCTCGAGCCGGTCGTCCACCGGCAGGTCGAGCAGCTTGCCGATGAACGACTTCCGCGAGGTGCCGATCAGGATCGGCTGGCCGAGCTCGCGGAGCTCGCCGAACCTGCGCAGCACCTCCCAGTTGTGGTCCGCCGTCTTGCCGAACCCGATGCCCGGGTCGACGATCACCTTCTCTTGGGGCACGCCGGCGGCGAGCGCGCGCTCGACCGAGACGGTGAGGAACCGCTTGATCTCGGCCATCAGGTCGCCGCGGTACTCGGTGCCGTCCTGGTTGTGCATCACGATCAGTGCGCAGCCGGCACGGGCGGCGAGGCCGGCGATGCCCGGCGACCGCGACAGGCCCCAGACGTCGTTGAGGATGGATGCTCCCGCCGCCTGGCCGGACTCCGCGACCTCCTGCTTGTAGGTGTCGATCGACACCGGCACACCGGACTCGCGCGCCAGCCGGCGCACCACCTCCTCGGTGCGCGCGACCTCCTCGGCCACCGTGACCGGCACATGGCCGGGCCGGGTCGATTCGCCGCCGACGTCGAGCATGTCGGCGCCTTCGCTCACCATGCGCAGGCCCTGCGCCACCGCGGCGTCCACGTCCGTGCCCAGACCGTCGCCACTGAACGAATCGGGCGTTACGTTGACGATGCCCATCACATATGTGCGCGAGCCCCATTCGAAGGGCCGGCCACCGATTTCCGCGATCACGACGCGATTATTCTCCGACCTGTGAAGCTGGCCGACCTGGCGCGCGGGGCGGGCGCCGTCCTGGACGGCGACGGCGACGTCGAGATCACGGGCATCGCGTACGACTCCCGGAGCGTCGGGCCGGGCGACCTCTTCATCGCGGTCGCCGGCCTGCACGTCGATGGGCACAACTACGTGGGCGACGCGATCGCGAGAGGCGCCGCGGCGGTCGCGCTCGAGCGCAACGTCGCCCTGCCTCCAGGCGTGTCCGTGCTGCGCATGCCGTCCACCCGGATCGGGCTGGCCGACCTGGCGGCGGAGTTCCACGGCCGGCCCTCGCGCCGGCTCAGGCTCGCGGGCGTCACCGGCACCGACGGCAAGACGACCGTGACGCACATGGCGGAGCACGTGCTGCAGGCCAGCGGCATCGTCGCCGGCGCGATGAGCACCGTCGCTTTCAAGGTCAGCGGACACGTCTTCGACAACGTGACCGGCCAGACGACCACCGAGGCGCCGGACGTGCAGGCGTGGCTCGCGCGCATGGTCGAGGGCGGAGCGACGTGCGCCGTGATCGAGACCACATCGCACGCGTTGGTGCAGGAAAGGGTGCGCGCGTGCGACTTCGACGTGGCCGCGTTCACGAACGTCGGCCGCGACCACCTCGACTACCACGCGTCCTGGGACGCGTACCTCGAGGCGAAGGCGCGGCTGATCGACCTCACGGCGGGCTCGGCGGAAAAGGGGGTGGAGAAGACCGCGGTGCTGAACCGCGACGACGTCAGCTACGAGCGCCTCGCCCGCCGGCCGATCTCACGTCGCTGGACGTACGGGATGACGACCGCGTCAGACCTGCACCCGGTCGAGCTGGCGATCACCGGCAGCGGATCGCGGTTTCGGATGCGGACGCCCATGGGCGACACCGAGGTGACCCTGAACGTGCCGGCGCGGTTCAACATCTACAACGCGCTGTGCGCGGCCGGCATCTGCCTGGCGTTTGGCGTGCCGGTTGAGGACATTGGACGCGGGCTCGCGGGGTTCGAGGGCGTGCGGGGAAGGCTCGAGCCAGTCGATCTCGGCCAGGACTTTCGCGTCTACATCGACTTCGCGCACGCGGCGGGGTCGCTCGCCAGCGCGCTGGCGGAGCTGCGGCCGTTCACCCGTGGACGGCTCATCGTCGTCTTCGGCTCGACGGCGCGCTCCGACCACGACCGGCCTGGGATGGGGCGCGCGGCGGCGGAGTTCTCGGACTTCTTCATCATCACCACCGACGACCCGCTCTCCGAGGATCCGGTGGAGATCGCGCGCGACGTCCAGTCGGGAGCGAGCGGCAAGGCCCCCGGTCGCGATTACGAGGTGGTCATCGACCGGCGCGCGGCGATCCGGCGGGCGATCGAGATGGCGCGGCCCGGTGACACGGTGCTCCTGGCCGGCAAAGGACACGAGCGTTCGATGCGGACCGCGAAGGGCTCGGAGCCCTGGGACGAGCGCGCGGAGGCGGAGGCCGCCATCAAAGGCCGCCGCCCACCATCCTGACGATCTCGACCTGGTCGCCATCGTTCAGCACCACCCCGTCGAAGCGGTCGCGCTCGATGATCTCGCCGTTGTGCTCGACCGCGACGGCGCGCGGGTCGACGCCCAGCGCGCGCAGGTAGTCGAGCAGCGGCGTCGCCCGATCGAGGTCGACCTTCTTGCCGTTGATCTGCAGGGCGATCAAGCGAACATCCCGATCGCCGCATAGCCCGCGGCGCCCGCGGCGTGAAGCTCGGCGATGCGCTCCTCGGTGACGCCGCCGATGGCGAGCACCGGGATGCGGACCGCGGCGGCGACCGACGCCAGCGCATCGACGCCCACCGGTTGCACGTCCGGGTGGCCGGCGCTCGGCCACACGGGCCCGTAAATGACGTAGTCGGCGCCTTCGACCTCGGCGCGCCGCGCCGAATCGAGAGAATGGACCGAGCGCCCGACCAGGCCGCGCCGGACCAGGCCGCGCGCGAACTCGATGCCGATGTCGCGCTCCGGAAGGTTGACGCCGGCGGCCCCGGTCGCCACCGCGACGTCGCACCGGGAGCTGATCACGACCGGCAACGATGACGATCTCACCAGCTCCGCGGCCTCGCGCTCGAGCTCGCGGGTCGTGAGGTGAGGCCCGCGCAGCTGGAGGATGGTCGCTCGCGAGGCGGCGCGCAGGCCGGTGGCCGCGTCGGGCACGATGGCCATGGCGGCCGGCAGCTTCAGCTCTGCCGCGTGGAGATTCCTTCGGTCGGCGAGCTCGGGCTCGCCTCGTGCCGCCTGGCCATACGGCCGGCAAGGTAGGCCTTGCGCCCGGCCTCCACGCCGCCGCGGATCGCCTCCGCCATCAGCACCGGGTCCTTCGCGTGTGCGACGGCGGTGTTGACCAGCACCGCGTCCGCGCCCAGCTCCATGGCGAGGGCGGCGTCCGACGGCACCCCGATCCCCGCGTCGACGACGACGGGCACCCGCGCCTCCTCGACGATGATGCGGATCTGCTCCAGCGTCTGCAGGCCCTGGCCCGAACCGATCGGTGAGCCGAGCGGCATCACGGTCACCGTGCCCAGGTCCTCGAGCTTGCGCGCGAGCACCGGGTCGGCGTTGATGTAGGGCAGCACCTTGAAGCCCTCGGCGACCAGGACGCGGGCCGCTTTCAGCGTCTCTTCCGGGTCGGGGA
>JBKPCW010000251.1:0-7108 GCA_046727555.1 Candidatus Dormiibacterota bacterium
GAGTCCGAGGCGGCCGCCCGCTCCGCGACCACGCAGTCGCTCCGCAACCAGGTCACCGACCTGCGCGCCCACGCGGGCCTGGTCGCCGTGCACGGGCCGGGGGTCGAGGTCGTCCTCCGCAACGGCCTGCCGGGCCCTGCGACCACCGGCCAGCCCGGCTACCTCGTCAACTTCCAGGACGTCCAGGATGTCGTCAACCTGCTTTTCGCCCAGGGCGCCGAGGCGATCGCCGTGAACGGCAGGCGGGTCACCCCGCTGACCTCGTTCTCGGGCACGGAAGGCCAGATCCTGATCGACCAGGGTCCGCCGCTCAGCTCGCCGGTGAAGGTCGACGCCATCGGCGACCGCAACCGCATGCTGGGCGCCCTCGCCGACGAGGCGGCTCTGCCCGACATCCGGGCGCGCCAGGTGCAGTTCGGTCTACACCTGACGTACGACGGGATCGCGGACCTGTCCCTGCCCGCCTACGACTCGAGCCTCCAGGTCACCCATGTCAGCCCGGCTTAGTCCCCGCCGGGCTCGCGTCCGCGGACGCGCGGTCAGCGTCTGGCTGATCGCGCTCCTCGTCGCCCTGGTCGGCACCATCCAGATCCGCAGCCAGGCCGAGGTCGAGAGGAGCCTGGTCGGCGTGGACCCGACCTCGCTCGCGTTCCTGATCGACGACCTCCACCGCGCCAACGACTCGCTCGACGCCGAGAAGGCGAACCTGGCGCGCCAGCGGACGACCCTCCAGTCCGGGCAGGCCGGAGCCGCCGACCAGGTGCTCGCCGACGAGGCGGAACGCCTGCGCGCGATCGACGGGTACGTCCCGGTGCAGGGACCGGGCGTGGTCCTGGTGATCGACGCGACCGGCCTCACCGCCCTAGACCTCCAGGATGCCATCAACAACCTGACCGCCGCCGGCGCGGAGGCGATCGACGTCAACGACCACCGCATCGTCATGGGGGTGCCCATCACCCAGCAGGGCGCCGGCGTCGCCGTCGACGGCAGCAGCATCGCCTCGCCGTGGACGATCTCGGCGATCGGCGACCCCAACCGGCTGGCGCAGGTCGCGGACCTGATGGCTCAGCAGCTCCGCGCCGACCGGCGCGTGCGCGCGGTGAGCTACCGCGTCGTGACCGACGTCCTCATCACTTCGGTCTTGACCGAGAAGCCCTTCGTCTACGCCGTCCCGTCGTAGCGCCGTCCGCCACGCCGGTCTTCTTCAGCTGCGCGGCGATGCGGTCGAGGCGGTCGTTGATGCGGTCGATATCCCTGCGCGTCGGGATGCGGAGGCGGCGCAGCGCTCGCTCCAGGGCGTCGTCGGCCATGGTCTCCAGCCCCTCGCGGCGTCGCTCCACCTCGCCGCGTATGTCGGCCGGCACGTTCAGCGTCCTGCGGACGTAATCGAGCAGGGCCTGCCCCCTGTCGTGCAGCATCTCGCCGCCGGCGTCGACGATGCGCGCCGGGCCGCGCTTCTCTTCCGAGAGCACGATCTGCGACAGCGTGACCTGAGTGAGGTCGCCCCCGTTGTCGCGGTCCACGACCTTGATCTCGTGCCCCTCGCGGACCAGCTGCGCAATGCCGTCGAGCGTGATGTAGCGGCTGGTGCGCGTGTCGTAGAGCTTGCGGTTCGCGTACTTCTTGATAAGGTGTTTTTCAGGCGCCGCGGTCAACTTCGCGGCCATTCTAGTGCGGTGCGTCAAACGTTCCGCGGGGGACGCTTGTGGAGGTGAGGCATGGCAACGAGAAAGCGCTCGAGCAGCCGTTCCAGCGTTGTGGGTCGCGCGGTGAGCGCGGGCCGCAGGGCGCTGCGCGAGGCTGAGAAGAGGCTCCCGCCCGACGTCAGGCGCCAGGTCGAGCGCCGGCTGAAGGACGCCGACAAGACGGCGCGCGCGGCGATCAAGCAGCTGCAGGCGCAGGCCAGGAAGGCCAGCACGCGCGCCGACGTCAACAACGTCCTGAAGCGCATCGACGACCTCACGCGGCAGGCGCGCCAGATCGCAAGCTCGCGGCTGGCTTCGGCATCGCGACGAGCCTCGACGACCAGGCGCCGTCCAGCCGCCACCGCCAAGCGAGCCGCGACGCGCACGCGGAAAGCCGCCTCGACCGCCAAGCGCAAGGCGGCCCCGACGCGGAAAGCCGCGGCGTCGCGGTCAGCGGCCCGATCGACGACCCGTCGCGCTTCGGCGCCGCGGCGACGTTCGACACCGGCCGAAGAGACCGTCATGGTGATGCCGGTCACCGAGATGGGAGAGGTCGAGGTCATCGAGGTCATCGAGCGCTAGAGCGAGCCGAATACCTTCATTCCGCCCAGGAGCACGGCTCTTGGGCGGAGCGTCTCCCAGTCGACCACTTCTTCTTCGAGCGGGTCGCCGCGATAGACCTGCAGGTCGGCCAGCATCCCCGGCTCGAGCGTGCCCTTGACGCCCTCCTCGCCGCTGGCATACGCGCCGCCGGCGGTGTAGGCGCGCAGGGCCGCGAGCAGGCTGATCCCGTTCACCTGGTCATCCACGGCCACGCGGATCCCCGGCCAGGGGTTCGGGTCCACGGCCACCGGCAGGTCGGAGCTGAAGGCGACGTTGACCCCGGCGCGCAAAAGGCCCCGATGTGGCGCCAGGTGGGTGCGGTCACGGACCGGAAAGAAGATCGCCGACGCGACGCGCCCGAACCGCGCCGCCATCGGCTGCATGACCGCGACCATGCCGAGCCGGGCGAGGCGCGCCTGTAGGTCGGGCGGGCAGATGGTGCAGTGCTCCACGCGGTGCCGCATGCTCTCCCCTTTCGCTGCCTCCACCGCGTCGCACATCGCCTCGATGGCGGCGTCGCCGATGGCGTGCGCAGCGACCTGGAGGCCGGTCGCCGTGGCCCGGCCGACCAGCTCCCTCAGCTCTTCGGGCGTGGTGCGCCACACGCCGCCACCTCCGCGCGTGGCGACGCGCTCCGCGCCTCCGTCGACGAAGACCTTGATCGGGCCCGCACGCACGAGACTGCCGCCGAACCCGCTTCGCAGCCCGAGGTGCGCGACCGCGTCGAGCAGCTCCCAGGACAGGAACTCGTTGACGCGCATGCGCAGACGGCCGTCGCCGGCGAGCGTCTCGTAGGCGCGAAGGTCGTCGGCGAAGCCGCGGTTGACCGCCGCGCCGACCGACGTTATGCCACGCGAGACCAGCAGGTCCTGCGCCTTCAGCACGCCTTCGATGCGCCGCTGGAGGGTGGGCGGCGGCTGCACGTCGGCGACGAGCCGCATGGCGGATTCGAGGAGCAGCCCGTTCGGCGACCGGTTGAGGTCGCGGCCGATCCGGCCCCCGGGCGGGTTCGGCGTCTCCGAGGTGATGCCGGCGGCAGCCAGCGCCGCCGAGTTGGCCACCCTCGAATGGCCCCCACGCTCGTCGATGAACGCTGGCCGGTCGCCGGTGACGCGGTCGAGCTCGCTGCGGTGCGGCTGCCGGCGCTCGGTCAGCTCGTCGGTCCGGTAGCCCATGCCCTGCTGCCACTCGCCGGGCTTCAGGGTCGCGGCGTGTCGCTGGAGCCGGTCGAGCACGTCGTCGATGCCCCTGGCCGCAGTCAGGTCGGCGGCAAAGCGGGTGAGGCCGTAATAGACGACGTGAGCGTGCGCGTCGTTGAAGCCGGGAAGCACGGCCGAGCCCTCGAGGTCCACCACCCGGGTCTTCGGCCCGCGCATGCCCATTACGTCCGGGCCGCCGCAGGCGAGGACCTTGCCACCCGCGATCGCGAGGTGGCTGTGGGGGGTCAACCCCGCGCGTCCCAGCGTTCGGATCACACCGCGCGCAAGGATCAGATCGGCTCGCACCGACCGCTAGATTAAACAGGACGTGACGATCGACTTCCGCTCCGACACCGTGGCCATGCCCAGCCCCGAGATGCGCCGGGCGATGGTCGACGCGCCACTCGGCGACGACGTCTTCGGGGACGACCCGACCACCAACCAGCTCATGGAGGTAGCCGCCGCTCGGATGCGCAAGGAGGCCGCCACCTTCGTGCCCAGCGGCACGATGGGCAACCTGATCGGCATCGCCGTCAGCGCCCGCAGGGGCGAGGAGCTGATCGCGGACGCCGACTCTCACGCCTTCTACTACGAGACGGCCGGCGCCGCGGCGGTGTGCGGGGTGCAGATCCGGCCGGTCGGGACCGAGGCGGGCGTGATGACGCCCGACCAGGTCACGGGCGCCGTCCGCCCGCGGGACGACCCGCACCAGCCGATCTCGGCCGCGATCACTTTCGAGGACACGCACAACCGCCACGGAGGCATCGCCTGGCCTCTGGACGCGTTGCGGGAGGCGAGCGACGCGGCCCACGCTCAGGGCCTGCGCGTCCATCTGGACGGGGCGCGGATCTTCAACGCCGCGGTGGCGCTCGGCGTGCCGGCGTCGGACATCGCGGCGTGCGCGGACACGGTGACCTTCTGCCTCTCCAAGGGCCTCGCCTGCCCGGTGGGGAGCATCTTCTGCGGCTCCGAGGAGGACGTCGAGGAGGCCAGGCGCTGGCGCAAGCGGCTCGGCGGCGGCATGCGCCAGGTCGGCGTGCTCGCGGCGGCGGGGCTGATCGCCCTCGACCGCATGGTCGAACGCCTGGCCGAGGACCACGCCAACGCGCGCACCCTCGCGGAGGGGCTGGCCGAGATGCCGGGAGTGAGGTGCGACCTGCGCCGGGTGCAGACGAACCTCGTCTACTTCGACGTCGACACGATGCCCGCCCAGGGCTTCCTGGATGAGTGCGCGAAGCGCGGCGTCGTCAGCGAGGCGACCGGTCCGCACACGATCCGGTTCGTCACCCACTACGGGATCGACGCCGGCGACATCCAGACCGCTCTGAAGGTGTGCGGGGAGATCCTGAGCGCTTGAGCGCGCGGCTGTCGCCGGACGGGATGTACTACTGGGACGGTCAGGCCTGGGTGAGCACCCTCTCTCCCGACGGCAGGCATAAGTGGAGCGGCCAGGCCTGGGAGCCGATCGTGGCGACGGCCTACGCGCCCCAGGCCGGCGTCGCCCGCCAGCCCACGTCGTGGACCCGGCCCCTCCAGTACGCCGTCGTCGCCTGGTACGGCGTCTCGGCGCTGTTCACCGCGACTCTGCCCTTCTGGATGGGCTCGGCGATGAACCAGGTCATGAACCAGGTGATCCAGCGGCAGGAGGCGACGAGCATCGAGCCGCCGCCGGCGGGCTTTGCCGACGCGATGAGCTCGATGATGACCGGCGTCTTCTGGGTCTCGGCGGTCATCGGCGTCGCCATCGCCGTGGTCGCCATCGTCGCCGCGATTCGCCGCTGGACGTGGGCCTACTACGCGATCCTGGTCCTGCTCGGCCTCGGGTTGCTCGGTCTGCCGATCAACCTCGTCAACGCCGCGAGCGGCGGTTCGCTCAACACGATGCAGGGCTACAGCATGCCGATGTGGAGCCTGTGGTTCTCGATCGGGGCCGGGCTCGTGAGCGCGGCGCTGTTCGTGTGGATGCTGGTGGCCCTGGTCCGATTCGGCCCGTGGGCGATGCGTCGGGTCAGCTGATCAGCCGAGGAGAGACGCCAGCAGCTTCGGGTCGATGTTGCCGCCGCTGACCACGGCCACGGTCGACGGTCCCGGCACGAGCTGCTCGAGCGCCGCGTAGGCGAGAGCGCCGGCGCCCTCGGCCACGACCTTCGCCCCGGAGGCGATCTCGGGGATGGCCGAGCGCAGTCGCGGCTCGGGGACGACGAGCCAGCGGTCGACGCATTCCTTCAGGAGCTCGAACATGCGCGGGTCGAACGGAGCGGTGGTGCCGTCGGCGATCGTGTCGGGCTTGATCGCGATCGGCCCACCGGCCTCGAAGACCCGCGGCCACAGCGGATAGCCGTCCGACTGCACCCCTACGACCTCGATGCCCGGCCGCAGCGCCTTGAGCGCCGACGCCGTGCCCCCGATGAGCCCGCCGCCTCCGACCGGCACCACCACCCGCTCGATGTCCGGCACCTGGTCCAGCAGCTCCAGGCCCAGTCCGCCGTGGCCGGCGATCACCTCCGGCTCGGCGAAGGGATGGATGAAGGTCTCGGGCTCGTCGCGCCACCGTTCGTCGGCAAGCCACCGCAGCATGTCGTCGCGCGGCATGAGCACCGGCGTCGCGCCCCAGCGCTTGACGCCTTGCAGCTTCGGCGCGGGCGCGGTGTCGTACATCACGACCCGGCAAGGAACACCAAGCGTGTGCGCCGCGTAGGCGCAAGCCTGCGCCGCGTTGCCGGCGCTGACGGTGATGAGCCCCTTCTGGGCGCGTTCCTTCGGGATCGAAAGAGCGGCGGCGAAGAAGCCCCGCACCTTGAAGCTGCCAGTCGGCTGGAGGCACTCGAGCTTGAGCTGGGCGCCTTCGACCGGCACGAGCGGCGAACGCAGGACGTGTGGTCGGGCTCGCTCGGCGGCCGCGCGGATGCGCTCGATCGGGACCACTCGGATAATCCTAAGAAGGCGGCCCAGAACGCGAGCGCCGGCGCTCGCGGGCTTCACCGAGGTCGATAGGCCGCCGCCGCCGGCACTCGCGGTCTATGGGCGCCTGAGGTCCGGGCATACTCTTCCTGGTGCCCATTTACGAATATCGGTGTGAGGAGTGCGGCAAGCGTTGGTCGGCGCTCCTCGCGAGCTACGCCTCACCCGACCCGGCGTGTCCGCACTGCGGCAAGCGAGCGCTGCACCGCCTGGTCTCGACCTTCGCCACGATCGGCTCGAGCGAAGACGGTGGCGGCGATGACGACTTCGGCGGGGACGATGACTTCGGCGGTGGCGGGGAAGACGACTTCGGCGGCGGAGACGACGACTTCTAGGTTCCGAGCACCTCGTTGGCCGCCCTGATCAGCTCCCGGCGATGCGTCTCGTCGTGGGCGAAGATGCGAAACAGCGCCATGCGCACCGGCAGGCGGCGGAACAGGTCGAGCACTCGGCTCTGCCGGTAGACGGCCTCCAGCGGCTCGTAGAAGAGGATGTCCGCGGTCTCGGTCATCGGGTTGAAGGCCCGCGACTCCTGCGCCGCGACGTCGACCTCGAACTCGATCTCGCGCAGCTTCGCCGGCAGGTGCTCGCGGATCTGCGCGGCGAAGTCGGCACGATTCATCGCCAGCGCTCCCGTCGGCACGTCGCGCGCCTCGGTGT
>JBKPCW010000252.1:0-5140 GCA_046727555.1 Candidatus Dormiibacterota bacterium
CTCGTTGATGGTCACGCCCGCGGTCGTGTGCGGGATGAAGACATGGCAGACACCCTCCGTCACCTGCGCCCGATCGACGGCCTCGGCAACGCGCTCGGTGATGTCGACGAGCTGCGAGCGCCGCGCCGTCCGGACCTCGAACGTGACCCAGCTCACTTAACGCGCGAGATCGCTACGGGCGCCGGCCGGCCGGAATCTGCGCGAGAACCTTCAGAGATTCCCGAATGAAAGCAGGAATGTCGGACGGCTGGCGCGAGGTGACGAGGTTGCGGTCGACGACGACCTCCTCGTCGACTACGTCGGCGCCCGCCTTCTCGAGGTCACCCTGGACCGTCTTCCAGGCGGTCATGCGGTGGGTCTTGTACTCGCCGGCGGTGAGCAGGAGCTGCGGGCCGTGGCAGATCGCGAACACCGGCTTGCCCGAGCGCATGAAGGCCTTGACGAACGCCACCGCCTCGTCGTGGGCGCGGAGCTTGTCGGGGCTCGAGCCGCCGGGGATGAGCAGGGCGTCGAACTGCACCGGCTTCACATCCTTGAACGAGCGCTCCACCGTCGCCCTGACCTTGCCCTTGCTGCCCTCGAGGGCAGCCCCCGCCTCCAGGCCGACGATCACAACCTCGTGGCCGCCCTGGCGGAGGGCGTCGTACGGTTCTTTGAATTCGGAGTCTTCGAACGTCGGGCCGAGCACGCAGGCGATTCTCATGCGGGCACCTCCTCGATGGAATTCGGGGTTTTGAAAACCACGTTACGAGGTAGGAAGGATGCGCATGCAATTCCAGACATCCGCTTCACTGTGGCTTGACGAAGGCGAGGAGATCGCCCCCGAGGTCGCCGACGTCCTGCTCGAGATCGAGCGCCGTCCCGCCCGGGCGGCCGAGCCCGACTCGACTGAGCAGGGGACGGACGCCGACGCCCTGGGCGCGTACCTGCGCGAGATCGGACGGGGCAGCCTGCTGACCAAGGCGCAGGAGGTCGAGCTCGCCAAGCAGATCGAGGCAGGGTCGGAGGAGGCTCGGGCCCGGATGACCGAGGCCAACCTGCGCCTGGTCGTCTCGATCGCCAAGAAGTACCAGGGCCGGGGCATGCCCCTGCTGGACCTGATCCAGGAGGGCAACGTGGGCCTGATGCGTGCCGTGGCCAAGTTCGACTACCGGCGCGGATTCAAGTTCTCGACCTACGCGACCTGGTGGATCCGGCAGGCCGTGCTGCGCGCCATCGGCGACCAGGCCCGGACGATCCGGCTGCCCATCCACATCGGCGACCAGACCAACAAGCTGGTCCGCGTCTCCGACCGCCTGCGCGACTCGCTGGGCCGCCAGGCGACCGACGAGGAGATCGCCGAGGAGCTCGGCATCACCCCCCTCGAGGTCGAGGCCCTGCGCCAGACCGCGCGGGACACCGTCTCCCTCGAGACGCCGATCGGCGAGGAAGGCGACACGGAGCTCGGCCACCTGATCGAGGACGCCAACGCCGAGTCGCCGGCCAACGCCGCGATGCGTGCCGACCTGAAGGACCATGTCGACGACGTGCTGGGGGTGCTCGTGCCGCGCGAGCGGAGGGTGATCCAGCTGCGGTTCGGGCTCAACGATGGTCACCAGCGCGCCCTGGACGAGGTCGCGCGGCGGCTCGGGACGAGCCGCGAGACGGTGCGCCAGCTCGAGCGGGCGGCGCTGGACAAGCTGCGGCGCACGGGCCGCGCGGCGGCGCTGCGGAGCTACGCCTCGAACTGACCCCGGAATCTCCTAAACACACCCGTTTTGATCAAGACGGGTGCGCTGCGCCGCCGGGATACACGCGTTTTGATCAAAACGCGTCGTTAACGGGCTGGATTGCCACCCGCCGGGCGTGACCACACACTGGGCAGGTGCCTCGCGTCCCGCCTGAGCTGACCCGGCGACCGTTCCTCCTCGAGGAGGCGCGCGCCGCGGGATTGAGCCTGACAGCGCTGCGAGGCAAGTCGTGGCGCCGTCTCGGCCGGGGACTTTACTGCTGGGCCGGACTCCGCGAAGAGGCGTGGCAGCTTCTCCATGGATGGCACCGCCGCATACCCTGTGGCGTCTTCACGGGCCGGAGTGCGGCGTGGTTGCATGGCCTCGACGCTGATCCGACCAATCCAATCGAAGTCGCGGTGCCCTTAGCGTCAGGAGCTCGCTGCAGGCCTGGCGTCATCGTGCGGCACGGTGACGTTCGAGGCGCGGTCAAGGTCCGCGGCCTTCCCGCCACGACGGTCAAGCGCACCCTGATGGATCTGTGCCGCCGCCTGCCCGCGGTCGAGGCGCTCGTCGTGCTCGACTCGGCACTGCGAGCGGGCCATCCTCGTATCGGACACCCTCTGGGCACGCTCGCCGAACCGGCCGATTCGCCCATGGAGACGCGGCTTCGCTGGTTGTTGCTGGAGGCCGGTCTCCCGCGGCCGGAGGTCCAGACCGACCTCCGAGATGCCGGACACCGATTCGTCGGCAGGGCCGACCTCTACTACCCATCGGCCCGCCTGGTCATCGAGTACGACGGCGGCAACCACCGCCACCGCCTGACAGAGGACGACCGCCGTCAGAACCTCATCCTCACCGCGGGGTACCGCATGCTGCGGTTCACCGGGGCGGACCTCACCCAGCGGCCGGCGACCATCCCGGCCTTGGTCCGGGGTGCCCTCGCCTCCTACCCACCAGGGACACCCGTTTTGATCAAAACGCCGTCGCGCCCCCGCCGCAAACACACGTTTTGATCAAAACGCGTGCGAGTACCGCCACCCGCGGGGAATCGGGCCACCGGACAGCGCCACAATGGCCTCAAGGTGATCGGTCTCGGATCCTACCTGGCATTCGTCGGCGTGTCCCTCCTCGTCATCTGCACGCCCGGCCAGGACACCGCGCTCACGATCCGCAACACGCTCGCGGGCGGCCGGCGCGACGGCGTCGCCACGGCGCTGGGCGTCGCGGCGGGACAGGCGACCTGGACGGTGGCCACCAGCGCCGGCCTGGCCGTGGTGCTGATGGCTTCGGCACCGCTCTTCCTGGCGGTCAGGCTCGCGGGCGCCGCCTACCTCGTCTACCTCGGCATCAGGACGTTGATGACATCACGACATCGCCTGCCCGACGCCCGCGGCGACCGCTCCCGGACCGCCTTCGCGCAGGGCTACCTCAGCAACCTCTCCAACGCCAAGATGGTCGCCTTCTTCATCAGCCTGCTGCCGCCGTTCGCCGGCCCGCACGCGAGCTTCCTGGTCCTGCTCGCGCTGGGTTTCAACTTCTGCCTGCTGACGCTCGCGTGGCTGACGGGCTATGCGTTCGCGGTCGAGCGCCTCGGCGGCCGGCTGCGCCGCGCTCGCGTCACCAGGGCGCTCAACGCGCTCCTCGGCACGGTCCTGGTCGCGCTCGGCGTGCGGGTTGGATTCGAAGCCGTCCGCGCTTAGACTGACTGCGGGTATTCGTCCTTTCTGACGAGGAGGTTTGGGGTATGCCACGGGCCAAGCAGCTGACTGTGACGGTGCCGGACCGGCCGGGGATGCTCGGAGAGATCGCCACCGCGCTCGGCGAGAAAAAGGTCAACATCATCGGCATCACCGCCGCCGCCATGCAGGGCGGGGGGATGATCTGGCTCGTCGTCGACAAGACGGGCGTGGCCAAGAAGGTCTTCGCCCAGCACGGCTGGGACACGAAGGAAGACGAGGTGCTCGCCGTGACGTTTGCCGACAAGCCCGGCACTCTGGGCAAGTACGCGACCAAGCTCGGCAAGGCCGGCATCAACATCACCTTCGCCTATACAGGCTCCGGTGGCGCTCGCAAGCAGATCGGCTACTTCGGGGTGTCGGACCTGAAGGCGGCGCTGAAGGTCAGGCCCTGATCGAGTAGTCGCCCAGGCCGCGCTCCAGCCGTGCGAAGGCGCGGCGGGCCTGGGCTCTGAAGTCCTCGGCGAGGCCGCTTCCGCGGCGGCCCGCCGCGACCCTGGCGCGGATGTGGTCGACCAGAGCCCGATGGGCCGACATCATCGCCGCGGCGGCGACCAGCGCTTCGACGTCTCCCTCCCTTGGGCTGAGCACGCGCGCGAGGCGCCACGTGTACTCCTCGACGATCTCACGCTCTCGAGCGCGAAGTGACGGGCTCGCCGCGGTCGCGCGCCCGGCCCTGAGGATCGCCTCGGCCCGCTCCTTGGTGGCCAGGTTGTCCGCGCCCTCGAGCACCCGGCGCCGGAACGCCTTCAGGGCGCTCTCGCCCCGTGGGCGGTTGGCGACGGCGTCGATCAGCTGCTCCTCGAAGAACTGCATGCCGGCGTAGAAGAGGTCTTCTTTGGTCGGGAAGTAGTTGAAGACGGTCATCTCCGAGACGTTCGCCGCTTCCGCGACCTCGGCCACTCTCACCGCCTCGAAGCCGCGCCGGGCGAAGAGGCGCTGCGACGCCTCGAAGATCTGCTGTCGCGTCTGCTGCTTCTTCCGCTCTCTGAGCCCGATCACGAAATAATTATAGTGGCATAATAGTTTTAGTCGCTAAACCGAAGGCTGGGAGAAATGAAATGAGTCTCTATTCGATCGCGCTGTTCGTCCATATCGTGGGAGCGATCCTGCTGGGAGCCTTGCTCGCGCTCGAGGGCTTCACGCTGAGGAGTGGGGCCACCGCCGCTCGGCTCAACCGCACCCTTGGGCCGGTCTCGCTGCTCGCCATCCTGCTTCCCGGCTTCTACATGGCCGCGCAGATCGGCTGGCAGCCCTGGACGGCCGTCGGCCTTGCCGCGTACGCGCTGATCGCCGCCGCCGGCGCCTACACCGGCATCAACGTCGTGCGAGGGCGCATGTCTCCGCGAGCCGCCACCGCGTCCTGGCTGATCAGGACGGGCATCGCCCTCGCGGTCGTGTTCGACATGACCGTCAAGCCCGACCTGGTCGGGTCGATCGTGGCGGTGGTGGTCGCGGTCGCGGTCGCGATGGTCGCGGCCGTGCCCACCATCCGCCTGGTCCGGACCGCCTGATGGCAAACCGGCTCGAGGGCCGCGTCGCTCTCGTCACGGGATCGTCGAGGGGCATCGGCGCTGCGATCGCCCGGCTGTTCGCGGCCGAAGGCGCCATCGTGGTCGTTCACGGCCGCGACCCCTCCGCGGTCGAGGACGTGCGCTCCAGCATCGCGGCCGGTGGAGCGCGAGCCCTTGC
>JBKPCW010000253.1:0-4671 GCA_046727555.1 Candidatus Dormiibacterota bacterium
GGCGAAGCGCGGGTACCCGTACGGCGGACCGAGTCGGTCTTTGAGCTCGTTGTTCCACCACACGTAGAAGTTCGGCATGACCTTCGCGGCGGTGCCCATCGCCGTCAGCACCGGCCCGGGGATGGGCCGCAGGCCCAGCATGGGCGCGATCAGCACCGCGCGCTCGATGCCGCCGCGATTCTGCGCGAGCAAGCCCGTCAGGATCCCGCCGAGCGAGAGGCCGGCGACGGTGACGCGCTCACCAAGCCCCTCGCCGACGTCGGCGGCGCGGTTCGCCACGGCGATCAGCTGGTCGGCGCGAAGCTCGGCGATCGAGGTGTTGAGGCGGTCGCTGTAGCCGTGACGCGGGTAGCGCGGGATGACGACGTTCCAGCCGCGGTCGAAGAACCGCCGGCCGAGCTCGTCGAACTGCTGCGGGCAGTTGGTGAAGCCGTGAAGCAGCACAAGCGACCGCTCCACGCGTTGACCATGCGTGTACAGCCGCGTGTGGCATAGCGGGTTGACCTTGGGTCCGTCGAGGTCCTTGAGGCCCTTGGCGATCTGCATGGCCTCGGAGTAGTCCGGCAAGATTTGGCGTGATGGATTTTGAACTGACGCCGGAGCAGCAGGCGATCCGCGACACGTGCCGCGACTTCGGCCGCGAGGTGATCGCGCCCGCCGCCGAGGAGCTCGACCGGACACACTCGTTCGGCTACGACATCGTCCGCCAGATGGGGGACCTGGGCCTTTTCGGCCTGCCGTTCCCGGCCGACGCGGGTGGCGCGGGCGGCGATTTTCTTGCCCTGTGCATCGCCATCGAGGAGATCTCGCGCGCGGACGCGGGGATCGGGATCACGCTCGAGGCCGCGGTCTGCCTCGGCACGTCGCCCATCTTCGAGTTCGGCACGCACGAGCAGAAGGAGACGTGGCTGCCCGACCTGCTCGCCGGGCGGACGCTGTGGGCGTTCGGCCTGACCGAGCCCGAGGCGGGGTCGGACGCCGGCGCGACGAAGACGCGGGCCGAGCAGCGCGATGGCAGATGGGTGATCAACGGCGCCAAGCAGTTCATCACCAACAGCGGGACGACGATCTCCGCGGGCGTGACGATCACGGCGGTGACCGGGCGCGAGAGCGACGGCGATCCCGAGATCTCGGCGATCATCGTGCCTGCGGGCACGCCGGGCTACCACGTGCTCGAGTCCTACCGCAAGCTGGGCTGGCACTCGTCAGACACGCACCCGCTGTCGTTCGAGGACTGCGAGGTGCCGGCCGAGAACATGCTCGGGCAGCGCGGCGGTGGGTACCGGCAGTTCCTGCACACGCTGACCGGCGGCCGCATCGCGATCGCCGCCCTCTCCGTCGGCGTCGCCCAGGCCTGTCTCGACGCATCGCTCGCCTACGCGAAAGACAGGAAGACCTTCGGCGTGCCCATCTCGAAGCACCAGGCGATCCAGTTCAAGCTCGCCGACATGGCGATGGAGACCGAGGTCGCAAGGACCATCGTGTACCGCGCCGCGTCGGCCTACGGGCGGGAGGGCGCGGAGACGAGTGACGAGGTCCGGCGCCTGGCCGCGATGTCGAAGCTCTACGCGTCGGAGGCGTCGAAGAGGGCGGCCGACAACGCGGTGCAGATCCACGGGGGCTACGGGTTCATGGAGGACTACCCCGTGGCGCGGTACTGGCGGGACGTCAAGGTCAACGAGATCGGGGAGGGGACGTCGGAGGTCCAGCGGATGCTGATCGCGCGTTTGCTCGGGGCTTAACAGCGCCGTCGCCTTAGCATCTGCCCCAAAGGAATGAGCGTCTCCGACGCACCCAGCCCGACCCGGCCCACGGGGTCCAGCGAACGGCGGCCGATCACGGTCCTGTTCGCCGACCTCGCGGGCTCGACAGCGATCGCCGAACGGATGGACCCCGAGGACTGGACGGTGCTCGTCGGCCAGGCGCTCGCGCACATGAGCCAGACCGTCGAACGCTACGGCGGCAAGGTGGCACGCCTGATGGGCGACGGGGTCCTCGCCTTCTTCGGAGCGCCGGTGGCCCACGAGGACGATCCGGAGCGGGCTGTCCGCTGCGGCCTGGAGATGGTCCGCGTGATCGCCGGGCTCGGCGCCGGGCTTCAGGTGAGAGTCGGCCTCAACACCGGTCCGGTGGTCGTCGGCGTGGTCGGCACCGAGACGGCCCACGAGTACACGGCGATGGGCGACGCGGTGAATGTCGCCGCGCGGATGCAGTCCGCCGCCAGGCCGGGAAGCGTGCTGGCCACCTCGGCGACGTACCGGTTCGTGGCCCCGCTCGTGGAGGTGGTCGACGTGGGGCTGCTCGAGCTCAAGGGCAAGACAGACGCCGTCCAGGGCTACGAGGTCACCGGCCTCAAGCGGGGCGCCGCGGCCACGCGCGGCCTCGCGGGCCTTCACTCCCCGCTGATCGGCCGGGACGCCGAGATCGCGCGTCTGGAGCAGATCTTCGAGGTCGCACGCGCCGGCCAGGGCCGAGTCGCTTGCATCATCGGCGAGCCGGGCATGGGCAAGAGCCGGCTGCTCGCGGAGCTACGCGCGCGCATCGAGCACGCGGACGCGAGCGCGCGCTGGATAGAGGGGCGCTGCCTTTCCTATGGCGAGACCATGCCGTATCACCTGCTGCTCGATCTGGTGCGCTCAATGATCGGCGTGAGCGCGGTGGCCGACGAGTCACAGGTCGCGAGCGCGCTGGAGTCGTACCTCCGCGCGATGCTCGGCGACCAATGGCAAGAGCCGTACGCGTACCTGGGCCACATCCTTTCTCTCCGGCTCGACCCCGAGGCGCAAGCCCGTGTCTCGCTGCTCGAGATGGAGACCATGAAGAGATACGTGTCGTCGCTGGCCACCGTCTTGCGCGCAGCGAGCGCGCGCGGACCGCTTGTGGTCGTTTGCGACGACATCCACTGGGCGGACACCTCATCGGTCGAGATTCTGCTGCAGGCGATGCCGACGTTCGCGGGGCTGCCGGCGCTTTTCGTCCTCAGCTCTCGCGCCGAACGCGGATCAGTCGGTTGGCGCTTGATTTCCACGGCGCGCGACGTGTTCGGCGACGCGCTCACCGAGATCCGGCTGGAACCGCTGAGCATGGACGCCACCCGCGAGCTCGTGTCGAACCTGCTGACCATCGAGTCGCTTCCCGCCGCGACGCGTGAGCTGGTCCTGGCCAAGGCTGAAGGGAACCCGTTTTTCGTCGAGGAGGTGATCCGCATGCTGATCGGCCGCGGCGCCATCGTCCGAGAGGGAGATCGATGGGTCGCGACCGAAAAGGTGGCGGACATCGAGATCCCGGACACGCTGCACGGCCTCCTGCTCGCGCGCATCGATCGCCTTCCCCAGGACAGCAAGCGCACGCTGAGGGTGGCCTCAGTCATCGGCCGCCAGTTCGCAGTGACCGTCCTCGAGCGTCTGCTCGAGCCGGGGACTGCGTCTTGAGCGCGCGCAACGAGCTTGGAACGCTGGAGGCCAGCGGCCTTATCCAAATCGCGGCCCTACAACCGGAGCTCGAGTACCTGTTCCGCCACGCCCTCGTCCAGGAGGCCGCGTACGCCTCCTTGCTGAAGCAGGATCGGCGTGCTCTTCATCGAGCCGCCGCGGAAGCAATCCTCTCGCTCCACCCGGAGCGCGAGCGCGAGCTGGCGGGCGTGATCGCGATGCACCTCGAGCAGGCGGGCGAGAACGCCCGGGCGAGCCAGTACCTGCTGCTCGCCGGCGAGCACGCGCTGGAGCGATTCGCCAATCGCGAATCCATCGCGTTCTTCGTGCGCGCGGGCGAGCTCGCAGACGACTCGCAGGTCGACGCCAGGCTGAAGGCCGCGGTCGGGGCCGCCAAGGCTGGCTGGACGTACAACGACTCGCGCTCCGACATCGACAGGCTGGAGCTCGCCCTGGCCCGGACGGAGAACGCCGACCCGCTTCTCGTCACCGAGGCCTACTTCTGGGTCGCGTTCCTCCGCCGCCAACGGGGCGAGACGCCCGAGACGAGCCCGGAGCTCCAGCGCGCGCTCCAGCGGGGCGCCGAGGTCGGCGAGGCGGTGGGCGATCCGGCCGCCGCCGCACTTCCGAAGGCGTTGATGGGCTCGTTCGTCGCCTTCATGGGCCAGTTGCGCAAGGGTGCGGGAGAGATGAAGGAGGCGCTCGCCCAGATGGAGGCGAAAGGCGACCCAGTGGCGATCTCCACTGTGTCCGACTTCCTGGCAATGACGTACGCCCGGCTCGGAGAGTTTGCCGCCGCCGAAGCCACGATCGCCGACGCGGAGCGCCTCGCCGGCCAGGGCGACGCCATCGCCCGGCTGGACGTGGACATATCAAGGTCGGCAGTAGACCTGGAGAGGGGTGAAGCGGACAGGGCACGCGTCACCGCGGGCGAATGCGCCGAGCGGGCCGAGGGGCTGGGCGCCTTCGCGTGCGTGGTCGCGGCCAACGTGATGTTCGGCGCGGCGAGCCTGGCGCGTGAGGACGCGCCGGCGGCGAAGGCGCCGCTGGAGCGCGGCAACGAGCTGTCGCTGGTGACGAACATGGGCGCCCTGCGCACACTGACCCAGGGCATGCTCGGCTCGACGCTGGCGCTCCTTGGCGACATGCCGGGCGGTGTTGCGGGATGGAACGCGGCGCTCGCCGGGGCGCGCGCGATGGGAGACCGCTACGGGGAGGCGCAGACGCTGTGGGGCCGCGG
>JBKPCW010000254.1:0-5391 GCA_046727555.1 Candidatus Dormiibacterota bacterium
CAGGCTCTTGATCCCGCTGGTCGCCGCCGCCGGACTGCTCGTGTTCGGTGGAGGCGGGGCCTACGTTTACTTCTTCTCCGGCTTGCGCACCGCGCCTCCGGCGCTCGCCCTCGCCTCGCCAGGCGCGACGGCTTCCGCCTCCGCCTCGCCCTCCACGTCGGCCGGCGGCGCCACCACCTGGACGGTGGCCTCGGGCTCGCTCGCCGGCTACCGGGTGAGGGAGCAGTTCGTCGGCCAGAGCTCGGCGCACGAAGCCGTCGCCCGGACCGGCGCCGTGAGCGGGCAGGTGACGATCACCACGTCCGGCACGACGTCCCAGCTGGCGTCGGCGACTATCACCGTGCAGCTGTCTGACCTGGCGTCGGTTGACTCAGTGGCCGGCTACAACGTGACCAACCGCGACCGCATCGTCCAGCGCTCGCTGGACGTGAGCTCGTTCCCGACCGCGACGTTCATCGCCGGCAGCGTGACGCTGCCCGAAGGCGCCGCCACTGGTCAGGCGGTGACGGTGTCGGTGCCGGGCAAGCTGACGATCCACGGCGTGACGAAGGACGTGACCGCCAACCTGCAGCTGCGCGTGAGCGGCGGCACGGCCCAGGTCGCGGGCACGATCGCGAGCAACATGACCGACTTCGGGGTGAGCCCGCCAAGCATCGGCTTCACGACTGTTCAGTCGGCGGTGACGATCGAGGTGTCGCTGAACCTCACGCAGTCTGCCTGACGGCGTTTTGCGCAAAACGGCGCATTTCCGGCGCTGGATGACGGGGTTTTGCGCAAAAGGCGACTGTTGGTTGATGAGGCGAGCTCAGGACGCGCGGCGAATCCCGCCGGCCATCTCCTCGAGACGCCGGATGCGCTCCTCGATCGGGGGGTGCGTGCTGAACAGCCCCGCCCAGCCCTGCGCTTTCAGCGGGTTGACGATGTAGAGATGGGCGAAGGCGGGGCTCGCGGTCTGCGAGGGCACGATCTCGGTCCCGCGCTCGAGCTTGCGCAGCGCGGAGGCGAGCGCCAGCGGGTCGCCTGAGACTTCCGCCCCGGTCCGGTCCGCCTGATACTCGCGCGAGCGCGAGACGGCGAGCTGGATGAGCAGCGCCGCCAGCGGCGCCAGGATGATCGTCAGCAGGCCGGCGATCGCCCCGATCGGGCTCTGGCCGCGGTCGTCGCGGCCGCCGCCGAGATACCAGCCCCACTGCGAGATCATCGTGATCGTGCCCGCGAGCACGGCCACGACCGAGCTGATCAGGATGTCGCGGTTCTTGACGTGGCCGAACTCGTGCGCCAGGACCCCGTACAGCTCCTCTTCTTCGAGGATCCGCAGCAGGCCCTCGTTGACGACGATCGCCGCGTGCTTCGGATTCCGCCCAGTCGCGAACGCGTTCGGTGAGGGATCCGGGCTGACGTAAACGCGGGGGCGCGGCACGCCGTACTGGATGGCGAGGCGGTCAGCCAGGCGATAGAGCATCGGCGCCTCGGCCGGACTCACCTCTTGCGCCTTCGCGGCGGAGATGGCGATCCGGTCGCTGAACCAGTAGGCGACGCCGTTGACGACGATCGCGATGCCCAGGAAGGCGACAGTGCCGGCATCCCCGAACCAGAGCTTGCCGATGAGCACGAGCAGCACCGTCAACGCGACGAGGAGCACCGCCGTCTTCAGCTGATTCATACCGTGATTGTTCCACCGCCGGGGAGCCGCAAACGCGGCCCCCCGGCGAATGGTCAGGCCGCGATCTGCCGCGGCCGGAGGATGAAGCGGTACGCCGCTTCGACGACCACCCCGCCCACCACGCCGCCCGCCAACGCCTGCACGACGTTCAGGCCGTCCACGACCGGCAGGCCGAAGCCCGGGTACCAGACGTGGGCTGTGAAACCGAACAGCAGCGCGCCGCCGGCGACGTAGACCCAGTCATAGTCCGTCGGCTTGCGGTCGTTGCGAAACAGCGTGTACTGCGCCGCCGTGGCGAGCGCCGCCGACCACGCCAGCAGGATCAACCATGCCCAGATGCCCATGACTCACCTCCTCTTTGACGAAGGGGCCGGTTGCCCGGCCCCTTGCGCTCAGACCTTGACCGGCTTGATCGCCGGTTTGACCGGGATCTCCTTCACCTTCGGAAGGTCCTCAGGCTTCGGCGCGCGCGGCATGCTGATCTCCAGCACGCCGTACTCGTACTCGGCCTCGATGTCGGACTCCTTGATGCCCTTCGGCACTGACATGTGGCGCTCGAAGAAGCCGTAGGTGGTCTCCTTGCGGTAGTACCCCTCCTCCTTGACCTCCTTGTCCGCCTTGCGTTCGCCGGTGACGGTCAGCTCTCCCTCCATCACCTTGACGTGGATGTCCTTCGGGTCCACGCCCGGCAGGTCGATCCTCACGATCAGGCTGCCGTCGCGGGCGAACACGTCGGCGGTCGGGATGAAGTGCTTCCCGGGCCCCAGGGCGAGCAGCGGCCGGAACGGCCACGGTCCGCTCAGGGTGCGGAAGAACTCCGCGAATGGACTGTCGAGCTCCACCAGCTCTTCGGGCACGATGCGAGTCGTCAATTGACTCACCTCCTTTTACGGAGGTGACGCTAGGTCACGACCCTCCGCGGGGCCAGGGCCGTTGGTCCCGTCCGCGTACCGACCACCTGGACGCGAACCGCTCGACGACCTGCATGGCCGGCGCCAGCTCCCATCGCTCGATGTGGTGGGCGGGCAGCCGCAGCCGCCTGCCGCCGACGAAGAACAGGTACTTGCCGAGCTCGACCAGGACCAGGTAGGTCACGACCATAAGGGCCAGGATGGCGAGAAATCCAGGCGGCAGCGGCGTGAAGCTGAACGGCCGGGCCAGCGGCGTGTAGGGGATGACGAGCGCCGCGAGCAGCGAGCCCATGGTCCCGAGCGCGAGCGCGACGCCGGGACGGGAGCGGAAGAACGGCACTCGGCGCGTCCGGATGGCGAAGATGACCAGGCTCTGCGTCGCGAGCGACTCGGTGAACCAGGCGGTCTGGAAGAGGCTGCCGCGTGCGTGGAAGACGAAAAGCATGACCGCGAAGGTCGCGTAGTCGAAGATCGAGCTGATCGGACCGAAGAACAACATGAAGCGCCTGATCATCCGGATGTCCCACTGGGCCGGGCGCTCGAGCATCTCGGGGTCGACGTTGTCGGTGGGGATCGTCATCTCGCCCGTGTCGTACAGCAGGTTGTTGAGCAGGATCTGCGTCGGCGTCATCGGCAGGAAGCTGAGGAGCAGCGATCCGCCCGCGGCGCTGAACATGTTGCCGAAGTTCGACGACGTCCCCATAAGCACGTACTTCATGGTGTTGGAGAAGATCCGCCTGCCCTCGAGCACGCCGCCCGCGAGGATGCCCAGGTCCTTGCCCAGCAGGACGATGTCGGCGGCGTCCTTCGCCACCTCGCTGCCGGTGTCGACCGAGATGCCAACGTCGGCGTTGCGAAGCGCGACCGCGTCGTTGACTCCGTCGCCCAGGAAACCAACGTCCTTGTGGAGCGCCTGCTGGGAGGCGATGATGCGCGACTTCTGCTCCGGCGACACACGGGCGAAGATGCCCGTGCGCGGCAGCCGCGCGTTGAGCTCGGCATCGGTCATGGTCTCGAGCTCCGGGCCGCTGATCGATTCGCCGTAGTCGAGACCGAGCATCCCGCACACGGTCTGGGCGACGACGGCGTTGTCCCCGGTGACGATCTTCACCTCGACTCCCAGGGCTTTGAGGCGCCGAAGCGAGTCCGCTGCGTCGGCCTTCGGGGCGTCGATGAAGCTGAGAAATCCCTGGAGCTCGAGGTCGTGCTCGTCGGCGAGCGCGCACTGACCCCCGCCGGTCCATGGCTTCGTCGCCACCGCGACCACGCGCGCTCCGGCGGCGAACTCGCGGTCCAGCGTCTGCGAAGTCGACGCCGGCACCGTGCGCGCGTGCGCCAGGATCGACTCCGGCGCCCCCTTCGTGATCAGCGTGCGCGAGCCGTCGGGCTGCTCGATGAGCGTGGACATCATGCGGCGCTCGTGGTCGAACGGAAGCTGGTCCATCACCCGGTACCCCGTCGGCGCAGCGCCCGCGTCGAGCAGCGCCTGGTCGAGCGGGTTGCCTGAGCCCGTCATGTCGGACCGGTCGCTCGTGGTGCACAGAACGCCGAGCTGGAAGACCCGCTCGTCGGCCGTGCCGTCGGGCGCGATCGCCTCCCGAAAGCTGATGCGGCCCTCCGTCAGGGTGCCGGTCTTGTCGGTGAAAAGGATCTCCACGTTGCCAAGGTCTTCGATGCTGATCAGGCGCTTGACGACGACGCGCTTGCGGGCCAGGTTGCGCGCGCCGGAGGCGAGGCTCACGGTCACGATCGCGGGCAGCAGCTGGGGGGTGAGGCCGACCGCGATGGCAAGCGAGAAGAGCGCCGACTCCAGGACCGGCCGGCCGAGCAGCGAGTTGGCGACGAAGATGCCGCCGGCCAGGATGCCCGTGACCCACACCAGCAGCAGGGAGAAGCTCCGCAGCCCGCGCTGAAAGGCGGTGACCGGCTGCCGCTCCCCGAGGCGTCTGGCGATCTTGCCGAACTCGGTCTCCAGGCCGGTGGCCACCACGACGCCCGCCCCGGAGCCGCCGCGCACCGTCGTGCCCATGTAGGCGGCGCAGCGCAGCTCGAGCTCCCCCGCGCCGGCGTCGGTCTCAGGGTCCGCGGACTTCGTCTTCGGCATCGCCTCGCCGGTCAGCACCGCCTGATCGCACTCCAGCTCGCGCACGTTGACGAGGCGCAGGTCGGCCGGCACGAGGTCGCCCGTGCGCAGCTGCACCAGGTCGCCAGGGACGAGCTCGGTGACGTCGACCGGGATCGCCTGGCCTCCCCGCACAGCCAGGGCCCGGTGACGAATGCTCGAGTGCAGGGCCTCGATCACGCGCTCCGAGCGGTACTCGTTGAAGAAGCCCAGCCCGACGCTCAGGCCGACGATCGCGAAGATGATCGCGGCGTCGGTGCGGTCGCCGGTCGCCAGGGCGATGAGCGTGGTCGCGGCGAGCAGGATGAGCAGCGGGTTGCGGAGCTGCCGCCAAAGGATGGCGAGGGCGCGGACGTCGTGGGTGACGATTGCGTTGTGGCCGGCGGTGCGCAGCCGGTCGGAGGCTTCGGACGGGCTGAGGCCCGACATCGAGCTGCCGAGCCGCGCAAGCGTCTCGTCCGCTGTCAGCCGGGCGGCTTCAACAAGCGTGAGCCGGGCGGACGCCGGCGCGGGGTCGCTCACTTGCGAGGGTAGACTCGCACAGGAATGACACCGAGCATCCGGCTCGGGCGGCTGTTCGGCATCGAGATCGGGGCCAACTGGAGCCTGATCTTCATCTTCGCCCTCATCACCTGGTCGCTCGCTACCGCAACGCTGCCCCAGCTCGCGCCAGGGCACGGCGACTCGGCCTACCA
>JBKPCW010000255.1:0-4611 GCA_046727555.1 Candidatus Dormiibacterota bacterium
GAGCTCCTGAACCGGATCCTGCAGCTCAAGGAGCACCTTTGACCTTCCCGGCAAGCACAGGCGGGCTGACGAGCTAGACGCCGAGCTGGCCAAGCCCGGCGCGTGGGACGACTCGCGTCGCGCCGGCCAGGCGGCGCGTGAATCGAGCGAGCATCGTGAGCTGATCGCCACGTGGGACCGGCTGGAGCGCCGCGCCCGCGACCTGGTCGAGCTTGAGCAGCTCGCGCACGACGACCCGGAGCTCGAGGAGCAGGTGGTGGAAGAGAGCGCCGCGCTCTCCAAGGAGCTGCGCGACCACGAGCTGGACCTGCTGTTCACCGACCCCTACGCCAACCACAACGCGGTGGTCACGATCTCCGTCGGGCAGGGCGGGATCGAGGCGCAGGACTGGGTCGAGATGCTCATGCGCATGTACCTGAAGTGGGCCGAGCACCACGGCTCCGCGACCGAGATCATCGACGAGTCGCGTGGGGAGGAGGCGGGGCTCAAGAGCGTCACCTTCATCGTGCGCGGCCCGCGCGCGTACGGCCTCCTGCGCTCCGAGCACGGCGTGCATCGGCTGGTGCGCATCTCGCCCTTCGACCAGAACCACCGCCGCCACACCTCGTTCGCCCTGGTCGAGGTGATGCCGGAGCTCGAGGCGAGCGATGAGGACGCCGTCGTCGTCAACCCGCAGGACATCCGCATCGACACCTATCGCTCCACCGGCGCGGGCGGTCAGCACGTCAACAAGACGGACTCGGCGGTCCGGATCACACACCTGCCGACCGGCATCGTGGTCACCTGCCAGAACGAGCGGTCCCAGATCAAGAACCGTGAGATGGCGATGAAGGTGCTGAAGGCGCGCCTATTCCAGCGGCAGGAGCAGGAGCAGGCGGCCCACCTCGACCAGATCCGGGGCCAGGTCATGCCCGCGGAGTTCGGCTCGCAGATCCGCAACTACGTCCTGCAGCCGTACACGCTGGTCAAGGACGTCCGCACCGGCCACGAGGTCGGCAACGCCCAGGCCGTGCTCGACGGCGAGATCGACCCGTTCATCGAGAGCTGGTTGCGGTGGCGCCTGGGCCGCGAACAGGTGAAAGCGGGCTCCTAACCTCGGATAGTCCGGCGTATCCGACAAATCCGGTCCGCAAGCCTCATGAAACTCGGCCGTTAAGGGCTGTGTTTGGTGCTGAGGGACCGGTTTGGACTTCTCGGGGGCATCGGCTATACTGCCCGCGACTTAGCCATCCGCGCCCGCGTGCGCGCTACGCCACAGCAAGAGACGCAGCCAATGGTTTTGACACCGGATTTCGCTACCAGGCCGGTCATCAGCTTCCAGCACGTCCATAAGAAGTACCCGACGGGCACCGAGGCTCTCCGCGACGTCAACCTCGAGGTTCCGGAAGGCGACTTCCTCTTCCTGGTCGGCCCCTCGGGCGCGGGCAAATCGACGCTGGTTCGCCTCCTGATCCGAGAGGAGAAGCCGACCAAGGGCAAGATCTTCGTCGACGGCGTCGAACTTGGCCGGATGAAGAGGCGCAAGCTGCCCTACTACCGGCGGAAGGTCGGGCTCGTCTTCCAGGACTTCAAGCTCCTGCCCAACCTCACGGTCTACGAGAACGTCGCGTTCGCCCTGCGCGTGCTCGGGGAAGCTGATCAACACATCAAGGCGCGCGTCGCCGAGGCGCTGGACACCGTCAGCCTCAACGGCAAGGACCAGAGCTACCCGGCCAACCTGTCGGGCGGTGAGCAGCAGCGCGTCGCCATCGCGCGAGCCCTGGTCCACGCGCCGCGCTTCATCATCGCCGACGAGCCCACGGGCAACCTGGACCCCGCGACCGCATGGGAGATCATGCAGCTCTTCCTTCGCATCAACGCGCGCGGTGCCACGGTCGTCATGGCGACACACAACCGGGAGATCGTCGACCTGCTGCGCCGCCGCGTCGTCGCCATCGACGCGGGACAGATCGCCCGCGACGACCGCTCAGCGAGATATCACGATGATTTTGCGAAATCTGAAGTTCGCGCTTAATAGCGCCTGGCAGAGCTTCTGGCGAAACCTCGCCGTGAGCCTTGCCGCCGTGCTTTCGATCACCCTGATCCTCATCCTCGCCGGCGTCAACCTTGTCGTCGGCCATGCGCTGTCGCAGGTGCTCGACGGCTTCCGGGCCAAGGTGAGCGAGATCTCGGTCAACGTCTCTGACGACACGCCGCTGCAGAGCGTCGACGACTTCCAGGCGCAGCTGGCGGCGGACCCGCGGGTGATCAGCGTTAAGTTCGTCACCAAGGACGAGGCGCTGGCCCAGTTCAAGTCCGACCCGCAGAACTTCATCCTGGCCCAGCAGATCGAGGGCAACCCGCTCGACGCCAAGCTCGACGTGCGGGTCAAGAACCTGGACGACGTCGCCGCCATCGACTCGCTGGCGCGCGGCTGGTCGGGCGTCGACCCCACGGACCCGACCAACTACCAGGGTGACTTCGTCAACCGCATGCTCCAGCTCTCGCAGTGGCTCGGCCTCGCCGGCGCCGGCCTCCTTGCCGTCCTGTGCGTGGTCTCCGTCGTGATCGTGATGAACACGATTCGGACCGCGGTCTACCACCGGCGCAAGGAGATCGAGGTCATGAAGCTCGTCGGCGCCACCGAGTGGTTCGTCCGCGGACCCTTCGTCCTCGAGGGCGTGATGACCGGCCTGATCGCCGCCTCGATCGCCCTCGGCCTGCTCGTGGTGGGTTACGAGCCCGTGGTCTCGCGCTTCAAGTCCGACATAGGCTTCATCCCGCTCAGCTACGACCCGGCATTCATCTCGAGCCTGGCTCGCGATCTGCTCCTTGCCGGCGCCTTCCTCGGCGCCCTGGGCAGCTACATCGGCGTCAGGCGCTACGTGAGGATCTGATGAACCGACGCCTGCCATTCGCCGCCATGCTCGCCAGCCTGGTCTCCCTCCTGCCCCAGGGGGCGCAGAACGTGTCCGCGGTCTACTGCTACCCCGGCGACCCTCCGGCCGTGTACCAGGCGTGCGTGGAGTACAACAACACGATCGCCCAGCAGGTGGCGAACCAGCGCCAGCTCGACGCCATCCAGCGGGACATCAAGGACACCGTCTGGCGGATCAACGCCATCGACGCGCTCATCGGCAGCCTCAACAAGCAGATCGCCGCCCAGAAGGCCCTGATCGCGCAGACACAGGCCGCGATCGACGACCTGAGCCGCCAGATCCGGTTCGGCGAGGCATCCCTGGTCGGGCTCGAGGCGCGGGTCACCGTGCGCGACCAGCTCCTCAACGAGCGCCTCCGATTCATCGACTCCCACGGCTCCGTCAACTACATCCAGCTGGTGCTCACCTCGAGCAGCATCAACCAGCTGATGAACCGGCTGGTCGGCGCCCAGGCGGTCGCGCAGTCCGACCACCGGCTGCTCACGAACCTGCAGGAGGAGCACGTCCAGGTCTCGCTCGCCAACGCCAACCTCGACCAGCAGAGGGTGCAGGTCCTGGTCCTCTACCAGCAGCAGAAGGCGACCGAGGCCGACCTCGAGAAGAGCCTCGCCGCGCAGAAGGCCGCCGTGGCCGCGGAGCTGGCGCTGCAGGTGCAGCTGCAGGCCCAGTACGCACAGGTCCAGGCGGAACGGGCGAAGATCGACGCCCTGGTCGCAACTGCATATCTGCAGTACGCCAAGGAGGCGGAGAAGGCCGGCGGCGGGACCGGCGTCTTCCAGTGGCCCATCCCCGCCTGCGGCTACGGCTGCATCACGCAGGGCTTCGGCTGCTCCACGTTCTACCTCGAGGTCTATGACCCAAGCTGCCCATGGCCCCACAAGATCCACACCGGCGTCGACATCGCGGGACCGTACCTGACCCCGGTCGTCGCCGCCGACACCGGCTACGTCTACCTGTATCCGGGCAGCATCGGGTACGGCAACCTGCTCGTGATGATCCACGGCCACGGCTACTCGACCTACTACGGCCACCTTGCGCGCTACGCCGACGTCCACAGCGGCGAGCTCGTCCCGCGCGGATCGACGATCGCCTACGAGGGCTCGACGGGGTGGTCGACCGGGCCGCATCTGCACTTCGAGATCCGCGTCAACGGCGTGTACAGGGATCCGTGCACCTGGCTCGGCTGCTAGCTTCGCCCGCATGAGGATCAGCGCCGCCCTCCGGGGTGGCGCCGTCGCGCTGGCCCTGGCCATCGGCTTCATCGCCGGGCTGTGGGTTGACCAGGCGTATCCGGACTACGTGCCGTACGTCGGCCACCGCTCGACGTCGCGCATCGACACCACTCAGGTCGAGCAGGCGGCGCGATTGATCCAGGCCGACTACGTGGACAGCAACGTCAACGCGAAAAAGCTGGCACAGGGCTCGGTGCAGGGGATGGTGAGCAGCCTCGGCGATCCCTATTCGCAGTATTTCGACCCGGACCAGTACAGGCGCCTACTGGAGAGCTATCAGAGCCGCATCACCGGGATCGGCATCTATCTCAGCTTCAGCTCGACCTACCCGCTGATCACCGGCACCGTGCCAGGATCGCCGGCGGCGCTCGCCGGCTTGAAGGGAGGCGACCTGATCACGAAGGTGGGCGACAAAGACACCAAAGGCATCACGTCGGACGAAGCCGCGTCGCTCATCCAGG
>JBKPCW010000256.1:0-8387 GCA_046727555.1 Candidatus Dormiibacterota bacterium
AGCAAAGCCCGCGTCCGCTCCGTGCCGAGCTTCATCGCGAAGCGTCCCTGCTTCGAGATGAATTCGAGAGCCTCGTCGTAGGTCAAGGCCGGCGGCGCACCTCGGCCTCGTAGGTGTTCTTGATCAGCATCGCCCGGGTCATCGGGCCCACGCCGCCGGGATTCGGCGTGAGCCAGCCCGCGACCTCCTCGACTCCTGGGCCAAGGTCTCCGACCTGCCGGCCGCCGTCCCAGTTGGTGCTGACGTCGACGACGGCGGCTCCGGGCTTGACCATCTCCCTGCCGATCAGGTTCGGCCGTCCCGCGGCCGCGACCAGGATGTCCGCCGACCGCGTGTGCGCGGCGAGGTCGCGCGTCCTGGTGTGGCAGAGCGTGACGGTCGCGTTGCGTTTGAGCAGCAGCAGGGCGGTCGGCTTGCCGACGAGGTTGCTGCGCCCGACGATCACCGCGTCCGCGCCTTCGATCGCCACGCCGCAGCGGAGAAGCAGCTCGACGATGCCCGCAGGCGTGCAGGGTTCGAGGCCACCCGGATAGCCGAGGGCGACGAGGCCGGCGTTGATCGGGTGGAAGCCGTCGACGTCCTTCTTCGGGTCGAGCTCGAACACGATCCGCCGCATGTCCACCTGCTTCGGCGCCGGCTGCTGGATCAGGATCCCGCTCACGGAGTCGTCCTGGTTCAGGCGCCGGGTCAGGTCGAGCAGCTCGTCGGTGGTGGTTTCCACGGGCAGGCGATGGTCCTCCGAATCGATGCCGACCTGGCGAGCGTTGCGCTGCTTCAGCTCGACGTACCTGGCCGAGGCGGCATCTTCGCCGACCAGGATGGTGGCAAGCTTCGGCCGCGGCCGGCCCGCGGCGACGCGCTCAGCCACCGCCTTCGCCACTTCCGCGTAGATCTGCGCGGCGACGGCCCTGCCGTCGAGGACCCGCGCGGTCATCGAAGCCCGACCTGCCGCCGGGCCGCCGCGGCGAAGATCCTGACCACGTCGCGGAGGTCCATCTGCCGTTCCAGCGCGATGCGGCGGCAGTCCTCGAACTCCGGCGCGACGTCGACCGCTTCACCGCCCAGCTCCTTCACCTTGACGCGTGCGACGCCGAGCTCGGTCCGCACCTCGATCATCCGCCGCGCGGCGACGACGCGGTCCACGCGGCGCAGCCGCACGCCGAGCGTCGTGCTGCGCCGGAGCACCCGCTCGCTCAGCCTGGCGACGAGCTCCGGCGTGGACATCACGGTGAGCACATGTCCAGGCCGGCCCTTCTTCATCAGCGCGGGCACGATCGTCACGTCCAGAGCCCCCTCCGCCATCAGGTCTTCGACCAGCGCCGCGACCAGGTTCGGGGCCATGTCGTCGAGGTTGGTCTCGATCAGGGTCACCGCCGTGGCGTCGGCCACCTCGTCGCCGACCCAGACCGCGAGCGCGTTGCCCGGCGCCTCATGCGCGCCCACGCCGTAGCCGACATGTCGGAGCGACATCGCGGGCCGCTCGAACGTGGCCGCGACGGCGAGGATCGCCGCGCCGGTCGGGGTGACGAGCTCGCGGCCGCGGTCCGTCGGGATGAGCTGCGCGCCGGTGCCTTCGAGGATGCGCAGGGTCGCGGGACCGGGCCTCGACACCGGCAGCGGCGAGGCGAACACGCGCTCCACGTCGAGGGAGTGCAGCAGCCAGAACGCGCCGACGAGGTCCACCAGCGTGTCGCCGCCGCCCAGCTCGTGGAGGTGAAGCCCGTCCTCGGGCACACCGTGGATGGCCGACTCCGCCCGCGACAAACGGTTCATGGCCTCGACGGCGCGCGACTTGACCTGGCCCGGGAGGTCCGAGCCGTCGATCACGGCGCGGAGCGCCGGCACCGAGCGCTCGACGCGGTCCGAGACGTTCAACTCGACGCGCGTGCCGCCCGCGTGTCCTCGCGTCTCCCGGCGCACGTCGATGCGCACCTCGTCGCCAAGCCGCAGGGCTTCGACCGTCGCGTCCAGCACCGCACGGTCGGCGCCCGCGTCGATGAGCGCGCCCAGCGTCATGTCGCCGGAGATCCCCGCGAAGCAGTCGAAGTAGGCGATCGTCATGCGCGCGTCCTCTTTATGTGCACGGCGGCCGCGTCGATCGGCTGCATGCTCGCCGGCCGCTTGGCCACGCGCACCGAGACCGCCTTTACGTGCGGCAGCGACAGCACGCGCTCGGCGATGGCCGCCGCCAGCGACTCGAGGAGCTGCCGGGAAGGCCCCTCGATGACCTCGCGCGCGGCGGCTCGGACCTGGGTGTAATCCACCGTGTCCGCGAGGTGGTCGCTCCGGCCGGCGGGGCCCAGGTCAGCCTCGACCTCGACGTCGACCTTGAACTCCTGCTGGTTCTCGCGCTCGGCGTCCCGGACGCCGTGGCGCCCGTGAAACGCCATGCCGCGCAGCTCGATCCTGTCCATGTCCGCCAATTGTTCCGAAATACACTGCGCGGCGTGGTTCGGCCCGCGACCGGCGAGGACCTCGAGGCGATCAACGAGATCTACAACCACTACGTCACCGAGACGCACGTCACGTTCGATGACGAGCCGCTGACGATGGACGCCCGGCGCGAGTGGTTCTCCCACTACGCGGACCACGGCCGTCACCGGGTCTTCGTCACGCTCGACGGCCGGCGAGTGATCGGCTTCGCGTCGAGCAGCCGGTTCCGCCCGAAGCCCGCCTACGTCACGTCGGTGGAGACGAGCATCTACCTCGCTCCGGCCGCGGTCGGCGCCGGCGCCGGCTCGGAGCTCTACGAGGCGCTGTTCAACTCACTCGAGGGTGAGGATGTGCACCGCGCTTACGCCGGCATCGCGCTGCCAAACCCGGCGTCGATCGCCCTCCACGAGAAGTTCGGCTTCACGCGCGTCGCGCATTTCACGGAGCAGGGGCGTAAGTTCGGCCGCTACTGGGACGTGGACTGGTTCGAGAGGCCGCTCGAGGGTGCGCCGGAACCGATCTGAATCACCGACGCCTTGATGCTGCCGCATCAACCCTAGTTACCCAGGCTGGGAATTCGGGGTTTCCTTCCGTCGTTACAAGGGTTGTCTGGCCGGGGTACGAGTTCCGCATGGAATAGTCGGCGCCGGATATACGGTATGGTATATTCGATTTGGAATATGCCTGACCCGGAAGCCCCGCCGACCGAGATCTCGGCCCTCGCGCTGTCGATCCTCGAGCTGCTCAACGAGCGGCCGATGCACCCCTACGAGCTGGCGGGGACGATGCGCAACCGGCACTACGACGAGTTCGTCCGCCTCAACTTCGGCTCGCTCTACCACACGGTCGAGGTGCTCGAGCGCAGCGGCTGGATCGTGCCCGCCGAGCGCGAGAAGGAGGGCGGCCGGCCGGAGCGGACCATCTACCGCCTGACAGACGCGGGGCGCGGCATGCTCCTGGGCGCCGTGAGCGACATCGTGTCCCGGCCTCGTCGCGAGTACCAGCACTTCTCGGCCGGACTGATGTTCATGCACCACCTGAGCGCACAGGCGGCGGCGCAGCTGCTAGAGCAGCGCGCACAGACGCTCCACGCGGTCGTCACGAAGCTCTCACATCTTCTCGATGAGCTGTCGCCGAGCCACGGGCGCCTGGCGTTGATCGAGCTCGAGCACAAGATCGCGCTCATCGAGGCCGAGCGCGACTGGGTGCGCAGGATCGCCGGAGAGATCACCGAAGGAAAGCTGGAGTGGAAAGCCGGAATCGAGGCCGGCGATGAAAGGTTGAGGAGGCTGCACCATGGCTCAGGCCCGCACTAACCCGTGGCTCGTCTTGCTTGTGCTGACGACGGGCTTTTTCATGATCATGCTCGACACGACGATCGTGAACGTCGCGATCCCGGCGATGAGCACCGGCCTCAACACGACCCTGGATCAGATCCTGTGGGTGATCAACGCCTACGTGCTGGTCTACGCGGTGCTCCTCATCACCGCGGGCCGGCTGGGTGACCTGTACGGCCAGCGCAACCTCTTCGCGATCGGCCTTCTCATCTTCACCGTCGCGTCCGCCCTGTGCGGCATCTCGCAGAATCCCACCGAGCTGATCGCGGCGCGGGTCCTGCAGGGAGTCGGCGGCGCGCTGCTCACGCCGCAGACCCTCGCGATTCTCACGTCCATCTTTCCGCCGGAGCGCCGCGGCGCGGCGTTCGGCGTGTGGGGTGGAGTCGCGGGTCTGGCTACTCTGGCCGGGCCGACGCTCGGCGGCGCGATCATCACCTACATCGACTGGCGCTGGATCTTCTACATCAACGTGCCGATCGGCATCGCGGCGCTGATCGCTACCTTCCTGATCATCCCGGACCTGCGACCCGGCCGCCACCACGGCTGGGACGTGGTCGGCATCCTCCTTGCCAGCTCGGGCCTTTTTGCCATCGTCTTTGGCCTGATCGAGGGCCAGCGCTACGACTGGTCCAACATCGAGTCGTCGTCGATCACCATCCCCGAGGTCATCGCCGGCGGCGTCACGCTGATGGCCATCTTCCTGATCTGGGAGCGGTTCCAGACCGAGCCGCTGGTCCCCCTGTCCCTCTTCGCCGACCGCAACTTCGCGGTCGCGAACTGGATCGCCGCCGCGATCAGCTTCGGCATGCTCAGCATGTTCTTGCCCTTCACCATCTATCTGCAGTCGGCGCGCGGCTTCTCCGCGCTGGTCGCCGGACTGACGCTGGCGCCGATGTCCCTGACCTCGATGCTCACGGCGCCGTTCGCCGGCCGCTTCGCCGACCGGGTCGGCGGCAAGTACATCCTGATGACCGGCATCACGCTCTTCACCATCGGCATGGGCAGCATCGCCCTGGTGGCCGGCCCAGACTCGACGTGGATCAACTTCCTTGTCCCGGCGGTCGTCGCCGGGCTGGGCATCGGCATGACGTTCGCGCCCATGACCACCGTCGCCATGCGCAACGTCTCGCCCCGCATCGCCGGCTCCGCGTCGGCCGTCTTGAACACGATCCGCCAGCTCGGCGCCGCCATCGGCAGCGCCGTCGTCGGCGCGCTCCTCCAGAACCAGCTCGCCACGACGCTGCACGACCAGGCCGTCAAGCACGCGAGCGCGCTGCCCGACGCCTTCCGCGCGCAGTTCATCAACGCCTTCAGCAACGTCTCCTCGAAGGGATTCGAGATCGGAGCCGGCGAGTCCGGCGCGAAGCTGCCGACGAACCTTCCCCCGACGGTCGCGCACCAGCTCGCCCTGATCGCGCACGACGTCTTCGTCACCGCCTTCATCGACGCGATGAAGGGGACCTTTGTGCTGCCGATCGCGTTTCTGGCGCTGACCGCGGTGACGACGCTGTTGATCAAGGGCCAGCCGCGCGCCGCGGCGCAGGAGCAGACGAAGGAGTCGAAGTCGGAGTCGGAGTCGGTCCGGACCGCCGCTGGCTAGCGCTGCTAGAGGCGTCCTCCCGACACCAGCTTCAGCGCGGCCAGGAGCACGACGGCGCCGAGGAAGGCGACTACCAGGCTGCCCCAGAAGTGGACCGTGCCGGTGACGCCGAAGAACTGGCCCAAGAGAAAGCCACCGATGAACGCGCCGGCGATGCCGACGAAGATGTCGACGATGCAGCCGAAGCCCCGGCCCGCGACCTCGCGGGCCGCGACCGCTCCCGCGATCAGGCCGACGACCACCCAGGCGAACCACGACCCCGGGTCGACCTGGAAAGCGGCGGCGTAGGTGTAGGTCACCGGCGCAACCACCCCGCGATGAGGTCGAACACCTCGTCGCTGTCGCGGTCGTTGAACGGCTCGTGGTAGCGGCCCTCGAGCAGGTGCAGCTCGCTCCGCGCCGGAGCGCGGCGGTGCAGCTCCTCGCTGCCGGCGGGATCGATGAGCCTGTCGGCGGTGCCCGCGAGGATCAGGAACGGGATCTTGATCTCACCGGCACGCTCGAGGTTTTGTGCGGCGGCGCGCTTCCACTCGTCGTAGGTGCGGGCCGAGATCTTGGCGTGGACGAGAGGATCGGTGCGATACGCGTCCACCACCTCGGGCAGGCGCGAGACCGTGGACGGATCGACGTCGTTGTCGAGGGCCAGGGTCGGCGCGACCCGCGCGGCCACGCGTCCCAGGCTCACCTTCCAGGCGGGGACAGACGCCTTCAGCTTCAGCGCCGGGCTGGACAGGACGAAGCGCGTCGCGTTCGGCAGCCTGCCCGCACGCACCGTGCTGAGCATGACCGCGCCGCCAAACGAGTGGCCAAGCGGCACCACCTCGTGTTCGGCCTGGCGTTCGACCTGGGTGACGAACGCGGCCGTGTCCTCGACCCACTGCGACCACGAGTCGACGTGCCCGCGGCGACCCTCGCTCTCACCGTGGCCGCGCAGGTCGACCGCGAACGTCGCCATGCCATGGCGCGCCATGCCGCGGGCGAACCGTTCGTAGCGGCCGCTGTGCTCGCCGAGGCCGTGCACGACCGCGAAGGTGACCGTCGCCCCTGGAAGCGGCCAGGATCGGTAGACGAGCTTCGTGCCGTCGGCGGACTGAAACGTGCCCCGAGTCGCCGGCGGACTCTCAGCCGCCAAGATGGCCGAATCCCCGCAGGATCTTGAGCGCCTCCTGCTCCGCCTCGAGCAGAGTCGGTGCGTAGGCACGGATGCCGCAGAGGGCGTACGCCCACTCCGGGTTGGACGGGCCCATCGAGTGCAGCCGGAACGTCGGCGGATAGAAGAAGATCCGCTCGCCCTCGACCTTCTTGATGACCGGGCGCTTCGCGAACACGTCTTCGAGCGACTGGCCGCTCGGCAGCATCCCGTGATGGAAGTCGAGATGGCGCAGCTTGGCCAGGGGATGATCCTCGTCGCGGATCGACGTTCGGACGCCGTACTCGAGGCTGAGGTCGCGCATGAAGATCGACATGATCAGCGCGTCGGTCTCGTCGCCCGCCATCTTGAGGAATCCTGACGCGCTCAAGAGCCCGCCCTCTTCGTTCTTGAGGTGGCGAAAGTACTCCATCTCGAAGAGGCCGCGAGACTGCGTGCTCGCGATCCACGGCCGCCCGGAACGCCACAGGCGCGCGCTCGCCAGAGCGGCAAACTGCTCGTGGACACGCTCCAGGCGATGCTCGGCAAGCCCGTAAAGGCGGTAGTGAAACACTCGGGCCACGGCGACCTAAAGCCTACGCTAGGGGCCGCGCGACGCCGTCCGCGCGCGCCACATCACCTCCTCCTGCCATGCGGGCGCCTTCACGGCCAGGCTGAGCCGGTCATTCCCGGCGGCGAGAAGAAAGTCTCCGCGGTGCGCCGTCTCGAGGAATCCGCGCTGCTGCGGGCTCAGGTGGAAGGCCTGCTGGAGCTTGGCAGCCTCGCTCGGACGCTGCGCGCCGAAGAAGGCGAGCGCCGGGTTGGTGGCGACCACCGCGCCCTGGTCCGAGCCCAGGAGGTCGCCCGGGTTCTGCGTGGCGAAAACCAGGGACCCGTCGTACTTGCGGATGCGGCGGGCGAGGCTGACGACGAAGCGGCGGATGGTCGCGTCCTCGAAGAGAAGGCCGAGCTCGTCGACGATAAGCATGCGGCGGCGATCCTTGCGTTTGATGCGAGTCCAGAGCGCTTCGGCGAGCAGGAAGTGGACTGGCGCGACCATCTCGTCGCGGAGCTCGCGCATGCCGAAGACGACGATCGGAGCCTCGAGGTCGACATTGGTGGGAGCGCTGAACATGCGGCCCAGGCTGCCTGACACCCAGCGGTGGAGGATCAGGGCGACGCGGGAGCCTCTGGGCAGGCGTTGGGCGACGTCACCGAGCATGGGTTCCGCGGTCTCCCCGTACGCCTGTCGCACGGCGGCCTCGACCACCGCGCGCTCTGCCTCGTCGAGCCCTCCGCACAGGCACGCGCACAGGTCGACGACGTCAGCGGCCGCCGGCCCCAGCCACTCCTCGTCGCGGCTGCCGGCCGGGCGCAGGTCGAGGACGTTGAGGGCGTGGCCGGAGCCGAGCGCGAGGCGAATGTCGACGCCGCCCAGCTCGGTTGCCAGGCCGCCGTACTCGTGCTCGGGGTCGACCACGAAGACCTGCACCCCATTGCCGAGCGCCCCGATCGCCAGCGTCGAGAGGAGATAGGTCTTGCCGGCGCCGGAGTGGCCGAAGACACCGATGTTGGCGTTGGCGTAGCGCCGCTGGTCGAAAGGATCGACGAGCACCGGGGCGCCTGTGGCGCGGTTTCGACCCACGAAGAGACCCTCCGGCTGCTGCATGTCCGGTTCGTGCCAGGGAAAGAAGGTCACAAGGGACGTGGAGTCGACGACTCGCGTGCGGTGCAGCCGGTCGGGACCTCCGGGGCGGGGGGCGAGGAAGCCGTCGAGCATCCTGAATGTGCATGGGCGGACGGCGCAGCGCACCGCTCGCGCCGCCGCCTCCACTCGCGCGGAACTGGCCTCGAGATCCTCGCGTGACGGCGATGTGAGGGTGAGGTA